>NZ_DASWOM010000095.1:0-52806 GCF_036398755.1 Acerihabitans sp.
AGTTCAGGCGTGCGGACATGATGGGAAAAGACGGCGTAGCCGATTTTAATGCTTTTGGGCAGCATCAATATATCCAGCGCGTCGGGTCCGCCGAGCACGGGGCCAAACCAGCAGAAGGTGCCCGAGATCCGAAGCGAGTCCAGCGAGGCTTGAAACGTCTTCGGGCCGGAACCGTCATAGACGACATGTACGCCTTCGCCGCCTGAAAGGCGAATTGCTTCCTGCGCGAAATGTCCTTCCGCGTCCACAATCACCTGGTCAGCGCCCGCTTCCTTGGCGATGGCGACTTTATCGGGTGAAGAGACCCGCCCAATGACCTGTCCGCCGCGCAGCTTGATGATTTGGGTCAAAAGCAGGCCGACGCCGCCTGCCGCCGCATGAACCAGGGCGATATCGCCGGGCTGTATCGGGTAAAAATCCGTGGCGAAGTGGCTGGCGGTCAGGCCCTGCATCATAACGGACGCCGCGGTTCGATAATCTATTTCCTCCGGTATCGCCACAAGAGAGGCGGCGGGAATGACAATATTCTGCGCATAGCTGCCTGGCGCATAAACCCACGCCACGCGTTGCCCTGGCGATATCCCCTGCGCCCCTTCGCCGACCGCCAAGACGCGACCTGCTCCTTCGACGCCCAACACCTTGGGATTGGTCCCGGTCCAGAAATTACCCCGCCTGATGCCGATGTCCATAAAGTTTACGCCAGCGGCGCGGACTTCCACCAGAGCCTGGCCCGCGGCGGGAACCGGGGTGGGCAGCTCGATCTGTTTGAGCACTTCGGCGCCCCCCGGCATAGTCATGACAATTGCTTTCATTTATCACCTTTGTTATTGAATGATCGGTCCAGAATTGAGCAAAAAAAAAGGAACGTGCTTATTTGAGCGCCTTCAAAGTCAACCGAGCCAGGCCGGACAGCTCGGCCTGGCTCGCGCCACCCCGCGCGGCAAGGCGAATCGCCGCCACGTTTGCGAGCAAAAAGGCCGCCCCCTGTTCGGGATTGAGGTCAGCGCCCATATCGCCATCCAGCTTTGCCCGGGCGATGTTGCCCAAGAGCGCAACGCGCAGCGCCCGTCCGGCGGATAGGCGAATGTCAACGAGATCGGCATGGCTGTCGGCAAATTCATTGATGGAGCCCACCCCGAGACAGGGCCGACGCGCTTGCGCCACAACACGTTCGATCATGCGTTCCACGCCTTCGATGGCCTTCACCCCCTCCTGCAGGATCTTGATATGTTCAGCCGTTTCCGCGCGGGCATATTTTTGAAGCGCGGAACAGTAAAGCCGCCATTTGTCACCGAAGGTGTCGTAAAGGCTTTGCTTTCCGATCCGCATCGCTTTTGTCAGCATTTGCGTGGAGGATCCCGCGAAGCCGTGCTCGCGGAACACCTCGATTGCCGCATCAAGCGCTATGTCTATATCGAATTCTTTGGGTCTGGCCATACAATCGATTGTAGGTGTATTGGAATGGTTGGTCAAGAATTAGCGTTGACCCGCCGCCCGCCTGCGTTACAGGTTATCCGGACATCGTCACGGCCTGCGAAGGGAGCGTCAAGGCGGTTCGTGAGGCGGCCGGGCGGATACGGTGGCCGCCGATGAGCGCGGCGGCTTTCATTGTTGATATTAAATCAAAAGAATTTGGTAGATACAGGGCTTAATCTGCAAATATAAATCTTGCACACTGTCACCCATCGGTTAACTTGCCGGATTTCATTGCCTCCGGCGCCGCGCTTGATCTGTCTATACGCGCTGGGCGTGGCCGGCGGTTCCTGGACCGGCACAAATCTGACCGCTTTTTTATTCTTTGCTTCTTAACCTTATCAGGAGTTAATCATGAGTATTCCTTCCTTCGGCGTCGGTACCTTCCGTCTGACTGGCCAGGCGGTCATCGATTCGGTGCGTAATGCACTGGAACTGGGCTACCGCGCGGTGGACACCGCACAAATCTACGGCAACGAGGCCGAGGTCGGCCAGGCTATCGCCGAGAGCGGTATCAAGCGTAGCGAGCTGTTCATCACCACCAAGATCTGGACCGATCATTACGCTTCAGACAAATTGGTTCCCAGTTTGCGCGCGAGTCTGAAGAAACTGCGCACCGACTATGTGGACCTGACGCTGATTCACTGGCCGGCGCCGGGTAACGGCGTCGAACCGGCCGAATTCATGGCTGCGCTGGCCGAGGCCAAGGCGCTGGGGCTGACGCGCCAGATAGGTGTGTCCAACTTCAACATCGAACTCACCAGGCAGGCCATTGATGTGGTTGGTAAGGGTGAAATCGCCACCAATCAGATAGAACTCAGTCCTTACCTTCAGAACCATAAGCTGACGGCATTCCTCAAGGAACAAGGGATCACCGTCACGTCCTATATGACGTTGGCCTACGGTAAGGTGTTAAAGGATCCGGTACTGGCGCAGATTGCCGGGAAACACCGCGTCACGGTCGCGCAGGTTGCTTTGGCTTGGGCGTTGCAACTGGGCTATGCGGTGATTCCTTCCTCGACCAAGCGCGAAAACCTCGCCGGTAATCTGCTGGCCCGCGACCTGCGCCTGGACGCCGAGGATATGGCCAGGATTGCCTTGTTGGAGCGTAACGGCCGTGAGGTCAGTCCCGAAGGCCTGGCGCCGGCGTGGGATTAACGGGGATTTCACTGCCATCCCGCCGTACAGCCCCTGCTTGCGACCGGCTCGGTTTCAGCGCCGGAATTAACCGTGACAGGGCGAGACCTCACTGATCAGCACGTTTTATTCGCGGCGCTTGTTATTTATAGTCTTGCCGGGAAATATGGGCTAATGTTAAAACTATTGGTAACGTAGATTTAACAATTGACCGCGGGCGGTTCTATGGATGGCGTGATTTTGCTGGGGATCGTCGCGATTGTTTTGCTGCTGCTTATAGTGCCGCTACTGCTGCTGATAATGTTTTATCGCTTAAAGCATACCCGGCAGCAATTGGCTGCTGTTGCCGAACAGGTGGCGTGGCTGACCAGCCAGGCCATGGCTAATCATCATACCCATGCCGATTCCGGCGCTCCCGCCCGGCGCGCGACGGCGCGCGGTCCGGATATCGCCGCCGCGGCCGCAAGCCCTCACCCTGAGACCGACGGGTCAGCCGCGGACGCGGTTGACGGCGCCGGATGGGGTATTCCCGCCGGCGGGTTATGGGCGTCCGCGCGGCGCGTCCTCGGGACGGCTGTAACGCCCGCTGGCCGACCGCCGTCGCCTGCGCTCTCCTCGCTGTTTTCCGGTATCTTCAGCTGGTTTATGCGCGGCAACCCCTTGGCCAAGCTGGGCGTCGCGCTGCTGTTTTTCGGCCTGGCCTATTTGCTGCGCTACAGTATCGAGCAAAATTACCTGACCATCGAAATGCGTCTGGCCGGCGCCGCGGTAATAAGCCTGGTCCTGCTGGCCGTGGGCTGGCGGCTGCGGTTGCGGCAACGCCTGTATGCCCTGATTTTGCAGGGTGGCGCGGTGGGTGCGTTTTATATTACCGTGTTCGGCGCATGTAAACTTTACCATCAGCTTCCCTTAGCCATGGCCTTGGTGCTGATGCTGGTGATTTGCGCGGCCAGCGTCGCGCTGGCGGTGTTGCAGTCATCGTTAAGCCTGGCGATGCTGGCCAGCCTGGGCGGTTACCTGGCGCCGCTGCTGCTGTCCGACGGATCGGGCAGCCACGTGGCCCTGTTCAGCTATTACCTGTGCATCTCTTGCGGCATCCTGGCGGTGAGCCGCTGGCAGTCCTGGCGCGCGTTGAACCTGCTGGGCTTTATCTTTACCTTCGGCATCGGCGGCCTGTGGGGCTACAGCCATTACCAGACGGCCTATTACCTGAGTTGTCAACTCTTCCTGGTGGCTAACCTGATACTCTTCGGGCTGCTCAGCCTGATGTTCGGCGTAAAAACATCCTTTAAAGGACAGTGGGCGGTGGACGGCACGCTACTGTTCGGCCCGCCGCTGGTGGGCTTTGGTTATCAGTATATTATCAGCCAGCACTGGCATTTCGGTCCGGCGTTCTCGGCGCTCGGCTTTGGTCTGTTCTATCTGCTGGGCGCGCGCCTGGCCTTTAAACGCGCCCCGGTCAAAGGCCGCATGATGAGCCTGGCCGCCCTGGCGCTGGCCGCGGCTTTTGCCACGCTGTCGATTCCGTTGGCCCTGTCCGCCCAGTGGACCGCTATCGCCTGGACCCTGGAAGGGCTGGGCATGGTCTGGCTTGGCATTACCCAGGGGCAGCGCCGCTTTTACTGGAGCGGCAGCCTGGTGATGCTTCTGGCGGCGTGCTCCGCGGTGCGTGCCTTCAGCCATGGCATGACCCTGATATCCTTTACCACGGTATTCGGCTTATTGGCCCTGGCCGCGCTGGCCGGGGGGGCGCTCTGGCACCGCCATACCGCTCCCGCCAGCCATTATGCCCGCTTTAGCCTGGCATTCCTCTGCGCCTCGGTGCTGTTTTGGCTGTGGACCCTGGTGGGGGTTGCCGAGCGGCTGATGCCTGATGTTTCCCGCGCCGCCATGCTGTTTTTGCTGCTGATGACGTTGTCGTGCTGGTTATGGCTGTGGCTGGCCTCCCGCTTGCCGCTGCCGCGGCTGCGGCACACCGTTTGGCTGTTGTGGCCCGCCGCCGCGGCCGCGCTGGCGTTGCAGCTCATCGGTCGGGGCCATCCGCTGTCGGCCGGCGCCTGGAGCGCCGTCTGGCTGGTGGCCGTCGCGTCGGGGGCGTGGTGGCTCAGGCGCAATGAAAGCCATACCGCCGCCGGGTCGGCACCGGTATGGCTACCGTCCTCAATATCCGGGCTATTGCATGTGAGCGGGTTCTGGCTGCTGTCGGCGCTGCTGGTCAGCGAAGCGGTCTGGCGCGCCGCCGGACTGCCCTGGGGCGATACCGAGTGGCAATTTGCGCTGGTCATGACCGCCCTGGCGCTGCCGGTGTTTTTGGTGTGGGGGCTGGATTGCCGGGGGCGTTGGCCCCTGCGCACATGGCGCGGCCTGTATTGGCACTATGCCCTGTTACCGGTATTGCCCCTGATGGCGCTGCTGCTGGCCGTCGGCAATCTGCTGGACGGCCAGACGGTGGGCTGGCGTTTTGTGCCGCTGATCAATCCCCTGGAGGAAAGCGCGCTATTTGCCCTGCTCATGCTGGGGTGGTGGCTGCGCCGCGCCTGGCCGGGTGGCGCCGCCATGGGGTATTTGCGCCTGCTGGTATTGGTGCTGGCGGTATGGTGGCTAAATGGCGCCTTGCTAAGGATTTTGGCCTGGTACGGCGGGCTACCCTGGTCTGTTGAGGGGCTTTGGCGCTCGCGGCTGGTGCAAACCAGCTTTGCCCTGGCCTGGACGTTCGCGGCGCTGCTGGCCATGCTATCCGCCCGGCGCGCCGGTTCGCGCACCCTTTGGTTTTGCGGCGTCGGCGTGCTTATCGTAACCGTGATAAAACTTTTCCTGATAGACGGCGCCGCCGGTGGCGGGCTGGGCCGTGCTGTCGCATTCCTCGGCGTGGCGATACTGATGCTGGTTATCGGTTATTTCGTCCCGCTGCCGCCCCGGCGCGTCACCGGCAAGGAGCCGCAATGATCGATTCTTGGCTAAAAAAAACCACATTGGGCCGCGGGCTGCTGGCGCCGGCGCTTTTGCTGGCGGCGGTGAACGCCGCCTGTGCGGTGCCGGCGGCGCCTGAACCGCAGGATTTTGCCTGGGGCCGGGAAATCAATACTGCCGGTGGGAACGCGTTTTATCGCTTAACGCTTCCGGACGATGTGTATCAGCAGACCGCCTGGCCGGATTTGCGCGATCTGCGCGTCTTCGATCAGCAGGGCCGTCAGGTGTCGTTCGCGCTACGGGCCATTGAGGCGCCGAAAATCCAGCCGTTACGGGTGCCGCTCACCGTTTTCCCCCTGCGCATCGCCAGGCAGTCGCAACAGGAGGACGGCAATAAAATTCTCGCGCTCAAGCGCCCGGACGGCACCGAACTGGTGGTCTCGGCGCCGGTCAATGAGACCAGGGTGCGCGCCTCTTACCTGTTGGTGGCCGGAGCGGAGCAGGGGAATATCGATCTGGGACACATTACCCTCGGCTGGCCGGCGGGCCATACCAGTCAGGCATCGGGCACGCTGCTGGGCAGCGACGATATGAAGCAATGGCAACCCAGGGCGGATGGGGTGCCGCTGCTGGATTTATCCGCTGACCGCGACCGCCTGATATTGAATCAAATCGATTTGGCTGAATACGGCGCCAGCGCCCGCTACTGGCTGCTGCTGATGTATGCCGAAAATGAGCAGGCCCTGCCGCCTATCGCCTCGGCGGAGGGGATCGGCGCTACCGTGGGGCCGGAAGTGGAACAGATGACGCTGCCGCTTAAGGGGCTGGACGATAAGCGGCACCAGCAGGGAATTTACCAACTGACGCGCCCACAGTATCTCAGCGCCTTGACCATTGAGCCCGCCGAACCTAACTCCGTGCTGCCGCTGGCCATTGAAACCCGTCCAAGTCCTGATGCCGCCTGGGTAGCGTTGGATAAGCGGGTATTTTATAACCTGGAGGAACACCCGGCTAAACCTGTGGATTTCGAACCGGCGCGCCTGGTCCAGGGGGTGCGTATAACGGCAATCGATACCCAATGGGACGATTTCTTGCCTAAAATCAGCGGCCGGCGGCCGCGGGTGGAACTGGTGTTTAACGCCGGCGGCAAAGGACCCTGGCTGCTGGCCTGGGGCTCTCGCGCCGCCGGGGACGCCGCGCTGCCGATGGACGCATTGATACCCGGCGATATAAACAGCGACGCCCTGGACATGGCGACCCTGGATAAGCGCATTACCCTGGGCGGCGCAGCCAGGCTGACCGAGCCGGCGCCGGCGGCGCGCCGCGCCGCCTGGATGCGATATGGGCTGTGGGCGTTGCTGGCGGCGGGCGCCCTGTCCCTGGCCTGGATGGCGTGGCGGCTGTGGCGTGATATCAATCGCGCCGCGCCGCCGTCCGGCACAGAGGAATAAGCCGGCGCGGCATCACCGGGTCCTTTTGGTCTGAACAACAGTGGGTGCAAAAAGAATGGAAAATAAAAAAATAAAAATGACGCCGGCGCCCGTTGCCATCCTGGCCCTGCTCGCCCTGGGGGGCAGCGCGTATTATGCCAATGCGCTGACGAATGAAAGCAGCGGCGATGACATGGTGGTAAGCCAACATTTCGCCCCCAACGATCTCAACGAGGGCGGCGCCGAGGATATCGGCAGCTTGCCGCTGCCGGAAGCCAAAAAAAGGCTGAATTACCTGATTGCGCAAACCGGGGATTTCATTAATACCATCAATGCGATGCAACGCCTGACGCTAAAAATCGCCCCGGTGGAAACCGGCATTAGCGGGCAGAGCGCCGAGGCGTTGCAATATGAACCGGTGTTCGTGCCTTTTACCACCGCGGAGATCGCGCGGGAACTGGCGGCGATCAAAGATAAGCCAATCCATTTTTATCAGGAAATATACAGCAACGGCTCCATCATCAAATTGCTGACCGAACCGCTGGATGGCATTTGGAAACGCGCCCAGACCCCGGAGGACAACCAGGTCCAGCATTATGCCATTAACCGGGTTTACTTCCGCGACGGCACTGAACAGACGTTTGCCGAAGCGGGGGATAAAACCGGCCAGGATAATGCCGCCGGTTCTTTAGCCCTCGATCAAATGAAACTCTCGGTCAACAAACCGGCGGATAACCTCACCGTGGCGGTGGCGTATTCCAGCTACCCGCGGGCTAAAAAGATCGTACTGGATAAAGATCACCCCAAGGTGGCCTTTGATCATGGGGAGTCTTATCAGCTCACCGCCATCCAGGGAAAGTCGGCGTCGTTGATTATAGCCGCCCCCAAAGACGCCAGCTATGTGGTGCAGGGATATGCCGCGCCGACCGATAAACCGTTACGCAATGTCGGCAATAACTCCAGCTCGCTGCCCAGCGAACAGGACAGGGCGAATCTGAACGGTTATTACCAGGAACTATTGGCTATCGAGCGTGATTTCAGCCAGTTCAAAACCAGTGGAAGCATACAGGATCGGCTGCTGGCCTTTGCCAAAAACCTGCCGGTAAAACCCGACGCGGTAAAAAATGTGCGGGCGGAATACGACTTCGAAGCCATGCCGCAGCGCATCGAGATTACGGTGCTGGACCCGCTGGAAACGCACAGTACGGAGCTGGTGATGACCAATCGCACGCCGCCACAGGACCGGTATATCGCCTATGACGCCAAAACCGAAGCCGCCGGCTTTATCGATAAAAATGGCAAGTGGCTGATAAAACCCACCTTTATCGGCGCTGATTATACTGAAGCGAAGGGGGTCTATCGCATGGTGGTCCAACACAAACCGCTTGCTGAAGACATGTCTGAATCCATCGTAAAATACTATTATTTCGCGCCCGGCACCAACAGGCTCACCCCTTTTACTTTTGATATTATCGAAACAAAAATCAATGACGACCTGCTGCTGGTGGAACGTGAAACGAATGGTCCCTATGGCGTTTATGATCTCAAGCAGCATAAATTCACCGTGCCGATGAATTTCGTCAACCCGAAGATCAGCGGTGATGTGTTGGTTGCCAGGGTAGGGGATAAAACCTATGAATCGGCGGATACCTACGGGGCATATACTTTATCCGGCCAACAACTACTGCCGCCAAAATATAACATGGTGGAACTAAAGGATAATTATCTCTATGCCACCGCACCCAAAACCGAAATCAGGGATGTGTTCGATCTCAAGGGTAAAAAAATAAACCCGCCGCAAACCAGCGCCATCGGAACCTATGTTGACGATCAGCCGCTGCTCGTTATCCATACCGGCAGCAAAAAATATGCGTTTATCGATCCGCAGGGCAACGTATTGCCCTTTGTGTTGCCCTATGAGCAGGTAGAGCCTTTCTCAAACGGGATGGCGGTGGTCAATAAAGAGGGTAAATACGGCGCCATCGACCTGTCCGGTAAACTGAGCATTCCCGTTGAATACGAGTCTATCGCGCCGTTTCAGAAAAACCTCGCCGCCGCCCAGCCGGCGGATTTTGATGGATTGGTGTTGATTGACAGGAACAACACCCAGGTCAAAAAACTGGGCCATTATAGCCAGTACCAGGCCGGCGCCAACAGCAACGACGCCAGATACACGGTGTTCGATCCGCAAAAAGAGGGATATACCCTGGTTTACGATGCCGATGGCAAGGTTGTCGACAGCTTTAAAAACCAATAGTCAGGAGACGAGAGGGTCCTGCTTAGGGTGTTTTACAGCGATGTGCCACCATGAAGTTTAAGTTATCGATGCTGCTATGGGGTGCGCCGTCGATGAACGTCGGCGGACCTGCCGGTGAGGATGTGGCGCCGGTGATTCAGCCGATATCGACGTTCATGGCGATGTCCCAGGTGCCGGCGCCGTTTCGGGCCAGGCCGATCATCAGCAGACCGAGCGCCTCGAGCGTCTGCGCCATATACAGGCCGCCGACATCGAACGGACGCAGCCCGAGACTCGCGATGAAGGCCGAAACGCGCGCCTTGGCCTGCGGATCGTCGGCTGCGATGAATGCGTCCAGGCGTCCGTCACGGGCAAGTACGTGGCCGAAGAGGGTGTTGAACGCCTTCACGACATGCGCGCCGGCGGGGGCGCTCCTGGCTATCTCCTGCGCGCCGGAACTACCGTGGGGGGTGACCAGGCCCGAAAGGTCGGGGGCAACCGGATTGGTGATGTCGATGATCACCTTGCCGACCAGCGCGTCGCCGTAATCGGCCACCACTGAAGCCGCACTGGCGTAAGGCACGGCGAGGATGACGATGTCGCCCGCCGGCGCGGCGCCGTACATCCCTATGCTCGAGCCGGCTGCAAACTGGTCGGCCAGCGCTTGTGCCTTGGCGGGGTCGCGGCTGACCACCTCGACGGTGTGCCCGGCCTTGACGGTACGACCCGCGATGGCCGCGGCCATACCGCCCGAGCCGATGATGCTGATAGTGCTCATGTGCAGTTTCCTTACCGATATGGGTTGATCGTTCATGGACTGTCGGCGCGACCCAGCGTCCGCGCTCAGCATACAGGTCATATTAGCCATATCACTTGCAATAAGCAAGCAATGTTGCTTGCAAAAAAAAAGTAATCTGGGGGATTTGCTTGCGACATGCAAGCGATGTTAAGATCCCGCCATGAAATCGACGAGTAAAGAAATCCGGTCCCACTGTGCAGTGAACTATGGCGTGGAGATCTTCGGCGATCGGTGGTCGCTCCTGATCATTCGCGACATCGTTTTTGCCGGCAAGAAGACCTATGGCGAGTTCCTGAAATCGGAAGAAGGGATCGCGACCAATGTCCTTGCTTCCCGCCTGGCCTTTCTTGAACAGCAAGGCATTCTCTCGAGGGCGCCCAGCCCCGACGACAGGCGCAAGGACTTCTACACGCTGACCGAGAAAGGCCTGGATCTCATTCCCATCGTGCTTAACATTGTCCTTTGGAGCGCGAAGCACGATGCGAAGTCATACGTGCTACGCAGCAAGGAGTTTGTTGCGCGATTAAGCCGAAGCCCCGCGCAGGTGGGCGAAGAGGTGAAGGCGCTGGTCCGCAATGGCGGATGTATGTTTCCTGATGGCAAGGAATGATATGGTAGAACTCATGCCCGTCAGCGTTCTCTCGAACCAACAGCGTGAAAACCACGTCCGTTATGCCGGGGATATCAGCCAGCAGACTTTCGAGCCGAAACGATAGGCTGGAGAATATTACTCCTCTTTCCAAACAAAATTTTCCGGCCCCGGCTCACCAGCCGAAGCGCGTTTTCAGCGAGATTGTTATCGAACTATAAATTCCAGGCGGGAGGAATGATATCCGCCAAGACATCAGGAAACCGATCCCGGATATGGCCGAGCATCGCGTGGGTTAATACGCCGGCGCACGTGAAAGCATCATTCAGGCCCAGCAGGTGATTTTTCCAGTCGGTAAAGTTATCGACAGACTCATCATTACCTCCATCTTCACTGCCCACCTTGCGCTCAAAAATTGACGCATCAAGGGCGTGCGCCTTTGCCATTAGCGCATAAGCATAACGTCTGATCATTTCCGGTGAATCTAACTCCGTACCAAAAATCGCGCTGGATGAAAATTTGGTGAATAACGCCGCCAGGCTTAGCAGCACCTTGCCCCTGTGTGTATCACCGTCAGTGGACAAGCCATAGGCCTTGATAATGGCGCCGTAGTGTTCTTTTGTCAGACCATAGTCGCCTGAAGCGGTTGAAGTGGACAAGATAGGGCTGAAGATCTCGCGTAGCATAATTTGCTCGGACGCGCTCACCAGCTTTCTATCCGATCTTGTGGCGCGGGTGGCGGCAATAAATACCTGCCGTAGGTCGCCCTCGAATAATATCTCAAATAATTTGGTAAAACCGGCTTGGTTATTGGCGAATACAAAAGGCCCCAGGAACAATTTGAAATGCTGTCTGAACAGTATCCTGGGCGGGTGATCCCCTGGCTTAAGATTTTCCGGCTGAACATCCGGCGGCGAATTTTGCCCCAGGCTGTTATACAAGTAGTAATGGCCCCAGACCGGGTTAGCGGGGTCAGGTACCAGCATCCCTTTCAGCGTCTGCTGTGAAAGCAGCATCACCGGCCCGCCGGGCTGAGACGAGACGAGGATGTAGTTGGCGGCAAATTCATTTTTCCAGTCGGGCCGCTGCTCGCCATAATTGCCGAAATCGTCCAATGCGGTATACCGTTTCACCTTTTCATGACTCAGGTAAAGGTGATAGAGCCCGGTTACGTTGGTTTTGACGTCATCGTATCGAGACATGACGCCTTGATATATCAGTTGAATAAAGGCGCCGTTATCGGAGAACATCCGTTCCGGCCGGCGTTTGAACAGACCGACCACCTGCTTGAATGTATTTTTGTGCAATGGCTCCATGACCCGATTGTTATATTGAACCAGAAGCTGTTCGCAGATCTTTTCAAGCCAACGGGCTATGGCGTTATCTTTATCGTAGGGAGCTTTGGCCAGGACATCCAACAGGGCCTGGGTGACGCTGGATATGTCTATATTTTTCAATGATTTCATTATCTTACGCGCCATTTTTACCTTGAGGCTCGCGTACCGCTCATCAATGCTGTCCATCATGGTCAGCAGGCTACCGCTCGTGGTGTTATGGACATGATTGAGATAAAGGTCCAGGTTACAGGGGGTCCAGCGGGGTAATAACAACAGGGAATCCGCCTGCGGATCGCGGCCCAGATTAGCCCCGTTTAGCTCAACGCCAATCAGGATGCTATTTTTAAGGATTGCCCCGGACAGGTTAGCCGCCTTTAAGTTTCCACGCAATAAGTCAGCCCCAGTCAAATCAGCATTGCTGAGGTCGGCCGTCTGTAAGTCGGCCCTTTGCAGATCGACCTGGTTCAGGTTAGCGCCAGACAGGTTGGCCTCCTGTAAGTTTGCAAAGTGTAGATTAGCTTTGTGCAGGTCAGCACCGCTCAGGTTGGCCCCGCTCAGGGTAGCCTCGCGCAGGTTAGCCTCGCGCAGGTCAGCCTTGCGTAGGTTAGCCTCGCGCAGGTCAGCATTGCGCAGGTTAGCCTCACGCAGGTCAGCCTTGCGCAGGTTAGCCCCGCTCAGATTGGCCCCGCGCAGTGTAGCTTTGCGCAGGGTGGCCTTATCCATCATAGCCCCGCACAGCGTGGCCCTGTATAGGATGGCATGGACAAGATAAGTATTAGTCAGGTTGGCATGGCACAAGTCGGTCTTGCCGAGTTCAGCGGCGCGCAGGTTAGCCTCTTCCAGATTTGCCCGGCGCATGATAGCCCCGTTTAACTTAGCCTCGGATAGTTCGGCCCAGCTCAAATCAGCCGCTTCCAGACCGGCCCCTTGAAGATTAGCCCCGGTCAAGTTGGCGCCCTGAAGGTTGGCCTTGCTCAGATTGGCCTTTTCAAGTTTGGCAAAGTTCAGCTTGGTTCTTTTCAGGTCAACCCCGCTCAGGTCGGCATATCTCAAGTCGATCCCGCTCAGGTTAGCCGTGCTAAGGTTGATGCCCGCCATGGCTATATTCCCCGAGCTGTTAAGGGTTATGGCGCTGTGGGCAAGGTCAAGCTGCTGTCGAATCAGCAAAACGGTGCAGACGCGGCAATAGATATTCTTGTCAATCTCTGACTTGACACTCTCCCCGTCCTTACTCACCTCAACGATCGCGGGACCGGTTTTTAGACTTTCTCCCAGGTGTATGAACGTAACCCTACAGCCGGAAAAACCAACGATAAGCGTCTGCGGAATAGTGAAAATACTTCTGTACATGAATGGCCGGTGTAAAGCGCCCGCCAACGCTTTAGCAAACGAATCATATTGCTCGATGTGCTGACTGCCCACATAACCACCCATGAAAAAATTTTCAATGTGATCAAGAAGATTCTGGGCAGATAGCGCCTGGGCATCTGAGCGTTCGGTGACGATATCCGCTATCTGAACCGCCATGCGATTTATAGGTGTAAAGTTTATATTATTAGATGGCATAATTATTTTCTCAGGGCGAATATGCGCAATTTCATTATTTATTTAATACGGGCAACATTATTTACAGCAAATAATCTTCTTGCTACAAAAGGATATTTTGCTGCGAGTCGTCGTTTAATCATGCCAGAGTTCAGATACCTACTATTTAAACAATAAAGTTTTAGTGAGTGGGTTGCTCATGTCGGCGGGCAGACGGGCGGCGTGCTGAGGTCAGCCACCCCGGTCAGGCGCTGTTTTTCAGGATATGCGGCTGCCAGTGCTTCCAGGCGCTTGACTGCGACCCGCCGCGTTACACCCGCCGGGACATTACGGCTGAGTTTCCCGATGCGAAAGGGACGCTGAACATGCGAAAAGCCCGCCTCCATTCCCTGGTAGTCCCCTCTGTTTTTTGTGGGAGTTTTGACCTGTCCGCTTGTCTGGGATCCGCGCCAACCGCCCTATTGCTGGCGTCCGAAGCCGGCTCCTATTATGTCGGGCAAAATCTTTCCCCTAACGGCGGCGATGTGATGCTATAGGCCGAGGGTATTTTGCTTAACCGTGAAGGCAAATATCGGTGGCCCGTAAATTATCGGGCCACACAATGAAACCGGACAGGTCCTCTACAAGGAAACCCGTTCAACTTTACCGACGATAAATATGTACGAAAGCGCGCCGATTAAAGCGATAATTGAGACAAAAATCAAGGCCGGTGCAAAATTGCCCCCGCTAACCAGATAGCCAATCACGATCGGAATAAAGATCGATGACAGGTTTCCCATAAAGTTAAACGTGCCGCCAGTGATACCGATAGCCTTAACCGGAGCAATCGCCGATACCAACGTCCAGGTGATTGAAGAAAAACCATTCCCGAAAAACGCAATGGTCATGAATAACACAACCAGAGTGGTATTATCAGTGAAATTGGCGCCCACAATAGATGTGGAAAGTAACAGGCCTAAAATAACCGGCAGTTTACGCGCTAAGGTGATGCTATGACCACGTTTGATCAACCAGTCGGAGAATGTCCCTCCCAGCAGAACGCCGATAAATGCGGCAAGGAAGGGAATCGACGTCAGAAATCCTACCTTAATGAAGTCCAGCCCACGATACTGCACCAAATATGTTGGAAACCAGGTCAAAAAGAACCACAGCATGGATGTTGAAGCAAACTGGCCAATATAAATGCCCCATAATTTCCGGCGTGAAAATGCCATTTTTATCTGAGACCACTCGATTTTTTGTTTACCGCTTTCCGCATTATCGGTAGTGGCTGAAATAACGCCACCGCCCTGCTTGATATAGTCAATTTCAGCCTGGTTTACACTCTTATGCTCGGTGGGTTGACGATAAAGCGCGTACCAGATAATCCCCCAGATGACGCCGATTACACCCATCAGAATAAACATCCCTTGCCAGCCCAGCCAGGTCTGAATCGCGACCAATATCGGGGTCAGGAATGCCACACCCACGAACTGGCCAGACGTATAGCAGGCAATGGCTTTCCCCTTTTCATGTTCTGGAAACCAGGCTGTCACAATCTTGTTGTTGGTAGGAAATGCCGGGACTTCAAATACGCCGATTGCGAGGCGAAGACCAAACAGCGCGTTGAAACCCTGCGCTACGCCCATGAGCAGTGTCATTGCTGACCAGCCGATCAGCATTATGCTATAGAGCATGCGTGGAAGAACTTTATCGACGATGAAACCACCCGGAATTTGCAGCAGGGCGTATGTCCAGCCGAAGGCAGAATAGATGTAGCCCATCTGAATGGTAGATAAACCCAATTCCTTTGCGATATGTGGCCCGGCAATAGAAAGATTACTTCTGTCCATATAGTTTATCACCACAGAAATAAACACCATGAAAAGAATAAAGAACCGGACTTTAGTTGGTTTGTTATTACGCATATCAACCTCTGGTATAATTATAGTAAGGTACGGATTTTAAGTGCAGGAAACACACGCCAAATAGATTTATTCAGCCTGTGCGTTCCTTTTTTCAACTACATTGTTATTTCAGCAGTTGAGTAATGGTCGTGCCTTTTTTCAACGCCGCATAAAAATTCTCAACCTGCCGTAGAAGCGCTGAATCTGCCGGTACCTGGCTCAGCGTAGTGAGAACCGATCCCACGCTGTTATAGGTTTCCAGCAGCTTTTCATTTTTTTCACCCCAAAGGATAGCGACGGCTATTACGATGGCAATGGTTTCGGTATCCCCGTTGTTATCAATAATCATCCTGGCCGGTGCGATCATACGATCGTCAGGGCGAAGTTTACGGGAGACGTCGCGCGCATTTTTGCTGACATAATCTTCAATCGTATGGTCGCTAAATTTCTTTAATGCATTGTCCGAAAAAGCTTTCTGCGACTGCGCATCAACATCTAATACTTTGCACAGCGCTTTATTCAGCTCCGGCACTACTCTAAAGATAAGCTTACGCACTTCCTCATCATTTGCGGAAGTCGCATAATCCTCGATACCTTTATAAGCACCGAGATAAGTGACGCACGCACTGATAAAGTTATACGTATAGATTTTACGCTTAAGCAATTTACCCATATCGGCTTCAGCATCAAAACCTTCGATTGGCAGAGCGCCGCCCAATACCGCCGCATTGTAGGGAACACGGTTATAGTTTTCCGTACCGATATCCAGGCGGGTTCTCCTGAGCACATTGGTGGTACAGAAAATCGCCACTTCCGATACCACCACGCCTCCAGGCGCATCGAGGTAGCCGTTAATCGCATCGGTCAGAATCCGGCCTGGCGACACGCCATTCTCGCATGTCAGTACTTTAAGCGTTGGAAGCCCCGCCCGACGGCGTTGACTGACTGCCTGGGCGATGTCTTTTGCAATAATTGGCAAATTCTGCTGGCCAACCGAGACAAAGAGCAAATCAGCATGGACCATTGATTGCAGCGCTTCGTCGCTACCCGCCAAATGTGCATCAAAACCATGGATATGTACTGGCCGCACGGTTTCGTCAAAGCAATGAATAGTAAAAAAATTATCTTCCTTAAGATATTTTATTGTCTTCTTGTTTTTGTCGATAAATGTCAGGTGATAACCACTTTTAACCAGAAACCTGGAAATAAAACCACGTCCGGTTTGTCCTGCTCCGATTATTACTGCTGATGGCGTGTTACTCATGACCAATAATTCCTATTTTTTTAAGATATTCAATTTTTTCCTTGATGGTTTTCGCTAAGGTTCCATCGGGAGAAATTTTGCAGACGGTTTCCAAAACATAATCCACGCCATGCTGTTCTCTCATTGATTTCAATGAAACGGCAAGCGCATCTGTCGGGTTGTCATAATAGAGAGCCGCGGCAATTGAAATACTGATTCCATCCACAGGAAGATCATATTGCTGCATCAGCTTGGCCGCGCCGATAAGACGATCATCCGGGCCGAGTTTTCTTATCGGGTCATTGGCATGGCGGCGGACGTCATCAATGATGGCGTAGTCCTGGTATTTACGCTTGGCTTGCTCGGAGAATTTAGTTTGTTCATCCAGACTGCACTTATGCTTTAAGGACAGCGCTTTGTTGGTTTCGTGATAGACCTGGTCAAGAACGGAAACAATGAATTTATCGTTAGCGGCATCCGCCAACGCGTAGCATTTCTTCAGATAGCCGAGATAAGCGATAGTCGCGTTGCCGGTGTTATAGGTATAAATTTTACGTTCAAGGAAACCAGCGAAGTTTTCCTGATAGATAATGCCCTTGATAACCGGCGGTTCGCCTTTGATGCTGTCAATGTTGACCGGCAACTGCCAGAAATCCTGTACGGGTACAATCAGCGGATCGCGTTCCAGCATTTCAGCCGTCGGATCAACGGCGGAACGCATCACCACGGCTTGGGCCACCCCGATGGTGTTCTCGAAAAGGTCTGCATCGCCATCGCTTAGGTGGCTTCTGATGCTCTCGGCCAATACGCTGGCCGGATCTTTCCAGTTTTCGCAGGTAATGATATTCAGGTTACCTTTCAACCCACCGGTTTTGAATACCTCGGTTAACGATGCGGCAATGGTCGCGCCAAGCGATTGCAAATTTTTTCCGCCAACGGAGGTAAATGCAATATCCGCCTCCTTCAATTCTCGCGCGACAGCGGCGGTATCGCTCAAAGAAAAACATCTAAAACCGGTTATGATCGTATTTTTCTCTTCGGCGCCCATTACATGAACGGTAAATTGCTTACGCGTGTTTAATTGCTCAAGAAGTGCGGCATTGATGTCTACATAAACAATCTCATAATCTGCCAGATATAATAATTGCGAGAGAAATCCGCGAGAAATTTTTCCCGCACCGTAAATTATGGCTTTCATTATTCCACTACCTCGGTTTGATTAATATTGATGTCAAAGACAGGTTTCAACGCGTCATACAACCCCAAATAGGTTTCGAATTTTTGGTTATACATCAGATGATTTTCAATCTTGGGGGTATACACTTTCGATGTGCGAATCATATTTTCGGAGGCGGCCGCCAGTGAGGGATACCAGCCCAGCGCATAGCCGGCCAAAATAGCCACACCCAGACATCCCGCTTCAGTGGTGTTGAGCTTTTTAAAGGGCACGCCGATGATATCCGCTTTGATTTGGTTCCAGATGTCGAGAGAGCTGGCGCCGCCGGAAACAACGAATTCAGACGGCATTGTCTCCAGGCGTACCGTGTTCGCTTTTAGGGCGAATCCGACCCCTTCCAGCACCGCGCGCGTCATATGGTCTTTGGTATGGTGCGCCCGCAGGCCAAAAAATACGCCCTGCGCGTTTGGATTCCACCACGGGTTACGCTCACCGTTGATGTAAGGAAGAAATATCAGCTGTTCAGCCCCGGCCGGCACACGATTGACATGGCGTTCGATGTCGACATAATTTTTGCTAACCGCAATATTATTCATATACCACTGCAACGCCTGACCGCCTGAAGAGGTCACGCCATAAGACAGCATCACATCATCAACAAACGGCAGACAATTGATTCCCTCAGGAGAGGTGTGCAGTGAATCCGCACTCACAAAGCCGATATGCTCGGATGTTCCCGTGACGTCAAACCCGCTTTTGTGGCGCGGAATCCCAACCGTGCCAAGGACGGCCGCGTTCAAATCGTTCCAGCCCAGAATGACGGGCACGCCGCCGGGGAGATTGAGGTTGCCGGCCACGTCCGGTTTTATATGGCCTGCGATGTCCCAGGGATCGCCGCAAGGAGGGATGATGCCGTCCGGCGCGCCGGCCCAACGCAGCAGTTTGCTTGAGAGGCGCCGATTTTGCTGGTTAACGATACCCTTGAGGCTGGTCAGATCCGAGCGCCATTCGCCGGTAAGTTGCCAGATCACGTATTCTTTGATTTGCACCAGATAACGCGCACGCGCCAGCGTTTGCGGCTGGTTCACCGCCAGCCACTTCAGCTTGGGAGGAATGAATGCCGGACCAATCAGCATATCCATTCCCAACTCTTCGCGCAGTTCCGCTTTTGTGTAACTATTAACCAGATCACGCGCTTCTTTTGCGGCCCGGCTGTCCATCCAAGAGATAATGTTGGTAAGCGGATTCCCTTCGGCATCCACCAGAAAATGCGCGCTAATTTGCGAGCTTATCGCCATCGCTTCGATGTTGTATGCTTTACCGGCGTTTCGCGATAGGCTCCTGAGCATCCCTTGGATGTTTGACCAGATCTCCTGCGGGTTCTGTTCAACATGGCCTGCTTTAGGGAAAAAAAGGGGGTAGTGTGTTTTGTCAGAGAACAATTCATGACCATGCTGGTTGACGAGAACCAACTTGCATGATGTTGTCCCTATATCCAGGGTAAGAATTACCGAACTTTGCATTTTATATGCCTTTTTTATGATTACCTGTAAAAATGAAACGTTTCATTTTAAAAATAAAATAATTAAAGAATGCGCGTCGACTCCCTAACCACAAGGGTGGGTTCAAATAGCGTATTGGTAAACGCCATTTTTTCTTTGCCGCGCAGGCGCTCAAAGATAATATTCGCGGCGCTTCGGCCAATGGTCAGCGGAGACTGGGTAACCATTGTGATGCCCGGTGAAACGATATCCCACATAAAATTGTTTTCATTGATGAGAACCAGGGAAACATCCCCGGGAATGTTCACTTCGCTATTGTTCGCTGCATTGATTGCGCCCGCGCACAGGACGTTATTTACCGCCAGCACCGCCGTCGGGGGAACAGACATGGCCATTAATTCCCTGAATGCGTTTCCGCCCTGTTCGTAGGTGTAGGGTCCTGTTTTGTGCAAATTTGTATCATGGGGGAGCCCCAATTTGCGCATCTTTTTCAAGACCAGGCCGTGCCGGTATGCGCCATGGTAAGTGTTCATGTCACCGTGAATAATACCGATGCGGTTATGCCCGAGCGCCTGCAGATGTTGAAGCGCGATTTCAATAGCGCGCGGGAAATTATCTCCGACGTAATCACAGGGAATTCCGGGAACAAAACGATCCACCATCACCACGGGGATATTCTTTTCAATAAGGGAGCAGATCTTTTCTTTGGTTTTACCCGTACTGCAGATAATGATGCCGTCACTTCGGTTACGCTCGAACATCTCCAGACTGTCGAGTTCTTTTTCTACCCGTTCATTGGTTGAGCTGACCGCCAGGTTGTAGTTGTGCTCCACCGCAACTTCTTCGATTCCCTTTGCCAGCGCCATCTGAAAAGGGTTGGTGATATTGGCCAGCAATACCGAAATCGTTTTTGAATTGGCCGTGCGCAAATTTTGCGCAATGCTATTGGGTGAATAGCCTAACGTCGCTATTGCCACCTTGACCCGCTCGCTGCGTTTATCGCTTACGCTTTGGTCGCCATTGATCACTTTTGATACGGTACCAAGCGATACGCCGGCCAGCCCGGCAACGTCTTTTATTGTTGCAACCATTCCTTCACCCAAAATGAAACGTTTCATTTTTAAAATAATTTAATATTTGTTTACCATACAGTCAAAGTCACCGTGATGGATTTGTGATCCAGGTAACAAAACCTACTGGCCGCAATGGACGAAAGGGGGGAAGTAGTAACGCTCAAACGGGAAACGACGATAACCGGTATAAGGTTCATGACGACGATAGGGGTTTCCGCGTTTGCTGATGCCCAGCAGCCGCTGTTTACCTCCAGTAGAGTATTCTCGCGGGACCAACCCCAACCAGGCAGCAAGATCTCGACCAGATTTAAACTGATTGCCATTTCCGGCAAAAGCAGTGATTGCTGTTGCGGTTAATTTACCAATACCGGGCACGGAAGTTAGCCTCGTTGCAGTATCGTCTGCACTGGCATGCTGCTCAATTCTTTTACGTAACCAGCAGTAAACGTTCTTCGATGGCTTTATATTCCATCCAAAGCTCGTTAAGAACGGTTCGCATTGCAGGCGTGAACTCATTGTTTTCATCTGTCAGTTTATCCGGAACATCGCGGACAAAATAAGTCGCACCAGTACCAATGGTAATGCCGTACTCAAGTAAAAACGCCCTGGCCTGATTTATAACAGATGTTTTATGTGAAACTAAACGTTGCCGAACCCGGTGCAGGGCCTGTAAATCAAGCTGTGCCTCAGTTTTTGGTGCAACGTAGCGCATCGTAGGACGTGAAATGGCTTCGGCGATGGCTTCAGCATCAACAATATCGGTTTTGTTTGATTTGACAAAAGGTTTTACAAATTGAGCGGGAACAATTCGGGCCAGATGTCCGTATGCTTTAGCCTTCCTGGAAAGCCAATTACTGCCTGGACAGGCCTCCATTCCAACCGTCATTGATGACGATCGGGAAAAAAAATCAATTAGCCGTTCTCTTGTCATCCTTGCTCGGAATACAGGTTTACCGCTCGAATTAAGGCCGACGATATGAAAGGAATTTTTACCAATATCAATGCCTAAATAAACAATATCCGGGATCGGTTTGTTTTTCATTATGCACCTCATTAGTGAGTTGGCGTAACCCCAGAATTATACACGGGGGCGAACCATCCCATTAATGGATTGCGCACGGACCCTTATTGCCCGGGGACGGCGAGTAAAACCAGTGAGTGAAGCCCTGGATGTGTCACGTGCGCAGCTCTCGCTTTATCGTTACCGGCAGGCTGATTGGCAAGATGGCCGCAAGCAGCGGCATCAGGATGACGCCGAATTATTGGCCCGCATCCGTGCCGAAGTGGCCGACCTGCCGAGTTATGGCTATCGACGCATCTGGGCTAATCTGCGCCGCCGTTCGGAGCAGGAAGGTCTGGCGAGGGTGAACGCAAAACGGGTATGGCGCGTGATGCGTGACAACGGCTTGTTGTTAGAGTCGAAACCCCGTCCCACACCGGATACCCGTCGTCATACAGGCCGGGTGGCGGTGGACGCAAGCAATCGGCGCTGGAGTTCGGATGGCTTCGAGTTCCGATGCGATAACGGCGAAAAGCTGCGAGTCACCTTCGCCATCGACTGTGGCGACAGGGAAGCCTTGGACTGGGCGGCCAGCACCGGCGGTTATGACAGCGATACGGTACAGGACGTTATGCTACGCTCAGTTGAACGCCGGTTCGGGCAAAACCTGCCGACAGCGCCCACCGAATGGCTGACGGATAACGGTTCGGCCTATCGTGCCGATGAAACCCGGAGCTTCGCTAAAATGCTGGGCCTGGAGCCCCGAACGACCGCGATCAGAAGTCCACAAAGTAACGGTGTAGCAGAAAGCTTCGTTAAGACGATGAAGCGTGATTATATCGGCATGATGCCAAAACCGGACAGCCAGACGGCAGTGTTAAACCTGTCGTTAGCGTTCGAACATTACAACGAATATCACCCGCACAGCGCTTTAGGAAATCGCTCACCAAGAGAATATCGGCGCAGGGGGAAACCATCAGCCTAAGCGGGAATAGGTGTATGGATATATGGGGTCAAATCCACCGGGTACCCAGACCCTGTCCAGCGCGTTAACCGCAGCGGTGATAATGTCCCGGGTTTCACGCTTTGGTGTAATCCGTTTTTCCGTCGAAATATTCCCGTAATATGACTCTTTGGAGGCGAACGACCAAGTTTTGATAAAGGCCGAGATATGCCGGCGGTACTTCTTCGAGCGAGATACAGCTCTTTCCGTTCAGTTCCCTAACAGTTCGCTCGAGTACAACGCTAAAATTCTTCAGGATAAACATCTGGTTAGCCAGGGGCAGCTGCAGGACAGTTGTGCTCCCCATAACCTGCAGTTTCTTCGCTATCCGGTTTCCCACGCCCCATATTTCTTCAACCGGCTGCAGGGATAGCAGCTTTTCTGTTCGCCGTGGATTTGCCGGAGTCAGCGCGAGAATGCCCCGGAATTGTGGCCACTTTTTTTGACGCATACTGCGCAGATTTCGCCAGCGTTTTGTGGCACCGATACCGACCCCGATCGTCAGTCCGGTACCGCTTCTGACTTGCTCCCATAACCGCCGTATCTGGGGTTCTACGCCGGGCCGCCGAAATTGCCGGCGTAGAACCCCAAAGAGGTGTATCAGGTTTCAATCGCTGGCTGTATCACATTACAACCGCTGCTCACAGCTCCTGCAGATTCGGCATGCAGAAGTAGCTAAAAATGGCAGAAGCAAGACTGTCGCCCTGCCACCTTTAACGCCCGCTCACCCGATTGGCATCAGAATAGTATTACTGGCATACACTATCTGCTCCGGCCCCCCCTCCGGCGGCCACAGATTAAGGGCGTAATACTTTGCGCGTAATTCAGCACGTTGTTCCAGCGAATCAAATGACCATAAATGAATAATGCGGTCGAGACCGTCTGAAGCATACATGTTGATCACCAGATGTGAAGTGTATTCCTGAGCCGGTTTTAACGCTTTTTCCCATCCCTTCAGGGTGGGCGTTAACCCCCCCGGCCGAAGATAATAAGTACGCAGTTCAAAAACCTTTCCCTGCGGGGGAGAAGTAACCTCTGGCAGAAATGGAAACTTACTAAAGCATTCATAACTAATACTTTCGCCCGGCCGGATGCCCATTCCATCAGCCACGAGAAGCCTCTGTTCATGAGCTTCCCGCTGTGCAGCTTCATTGGGCCATGAACGTAGCAAAACTATCTGAAATAACGCACCAATTTCACTCTGCCATACCCCGAGAAGCAAGCCTGGTCCCTGTGCATGCAGTGCCCGTTTAGCGACAGATTTAAAAGTAAGTGCAGATGCCTGAATACGGCATAGTTCGTAAATCATTTCTTCCTCCACTGCCTCGTTTAATCAACTAAATCAGACAATTCGTTGACCGTGATACGACTTGAAAACCCACTCAGTTTACCGAAAAGCGGATCCCACTCCTGAATATCCATTTGTACAATGAGATTTTCACGGGCAAAGGGATCTGCACCAATCATTGCATTCACTTCCTCCAGCGTTTCTGCCTTAAATATAAGAAAGCCAGCCCGTAACGCAGTGTTCTTCAGTGGACCTGAAGCTATCAGTTTTCCCTGTCGGATAAGCTCTTTCAGGTAAAGCACATGTTCACGGACAAAGATGCTCCACTCAAGTCCATCCGGATGACCCATTCTCACAACATAGATGCTCATAGATTTTCTAAACCTTGCGATTATTTATAATCGATCATAATAACTACTGACGGCTTTTAAAATGGCCCAACATTTCATTCTGAAACAACTAGGAGTGGTTAATGCTTGATAAATTGACTGGGATGCAGGCTTTCATTACCACGGTGCAGACCGGCTCTTTTGTCACCGCCGCAGACAAGCTCGGCATGTCTCCTCAAATGGTCGCTCGCCATATAGCAACACTGGAGAAGCAGTTGGCGACCCGCCTGCTGAACAGAACAACGCGCAAGCAGAGCCTTACGCCTGCAGGCTGTCAGTACTTCAGGCGGTGCGAGACTATTTTGAAAGCTATTGATAATGCTGACAGGGAAGCCAGCGGGACTGTCGAAGTCCTTTCCGGTACGCTGAGAGTGAATGCTCCAGTAACATTCGGGCGTTACGCTTTGGTGGGGTTTTTGAGCCAGTTTATGGCGCGTTATCCACAAATGAATATTGAACTCACACTGTCCGATGAAGTTATTAATCCCGCTTCTGAGAATTTTGATATGGTTCTTCGAATTGGTGAACTCGATAAAAACCTCAGGCTTGCCACGAAACCGCTGTTCGCCTACCGGTTAATCGTGTGTGCTGCCCCCCAATATCTGACAATACATGGCTGGCCGAGGCATCCCTCAGATCTAAATCAGCATGAGTGCCTTGGTTTTTTTCCCTGGCCGACGGGATTGCTGCATCACTGGCCCTTCGTCAGCGCAAAGGGGAACACAGAGGTGAAGGTAAAGTCCCGGCTGGCAATAAACGACTGGGGGGCATTGCTTGAAGCGGCATTGCAAGGAACTGGCGTTCTGATTGGCTATGAAAAAGGACTTGAACAACCGATTAAAAAAGGACAACTCATCACCATCCTGGAAGACCATAAAATTCCGGAGCGGACGATGAATTTGTTATATGATCCGTCCCGAAAAAACGAAACCCGCTATAAGGTTTTCATAGATGAACTGTGTGAATATTTTAACTGATTAATCTGCTAAGCGCGGTGCGCCACTTATGTCCGCTTTCGGGGGTTCTGTAGCATTAACGGCCGCAGGTCAGTAAAAATTAAATTGTCTATTTTTCAGGCAGACAGAAGATGAAACTGTTCTGTCAGAAATAATCCGTCCTCGGACGGATGCTGGCATTGGGGTTTGAGAGACAATGATGTAAAAAGCCACGATAAGGATAATAATTTATTGTTTTTATTTATTTTTATTACAGGGACATTTAAAACCCTGTAATTCGATAATAGGCTTAAACGAGGGCTAACAAAGAGAAAACTTGCCAAGAAGGTTAAATCTATTTTGCTGTGGCTTACGTTAATGTTAAATTTGTATCAGCGTTTACTAGGATGACTTGAATGCCAAAACCGGATAGCCAGACGGCGGTAATAAACCTGTCACTGGCGTTCGAGCACTACAACGAATATCACCCACACAGCGCATTGGGATATCGCTCACCAAGAGAATATCAGCGTCGGCGGAAATCATCAGCCTATAGGCCAGAAGTGCCCACGATCCTAGGGGCAGTCCATTCCCGCTCGGGTAGTGTCTGTATTAAGGTTCCAGTCCCGGTTGGCGGTATATAAACACCATCCGGTTTATAGCGCGATCTCAAAACCAGCGCGGCCCAGGATCGACTGCCGCGCCGAGGGAACTCAGAACGTGACCGGCGTATTGACCCACAGCACCTGCGCGACCGTTGTCCCGATGTTGCAATAGCCGTGGGGGATATGGCTGGGGAAATAAAATGAGTCGCCGGCAGCCAGGAGATGGGTTTCTTCGCCCAGGTACAACTCAAGTTCGCCGGCCAGCACATAGCCCATTTCCTCGCCATGATGTTCAATCAGCCCATCGCTGGCCACTCCCGGTTCGATAATGTGGATATTGCCCTGCAACAGGCCGCCTTTATGGTTATACGTCAAATTTTCCAGGTCGATGCCGCCCTGTTTATTGCGCTGTATAAACCGTTTGCGCCGCCGCTGTTCCGGTTTCAGCACCGGGGAATCAGCCACCCAGTTTTCGGCCATCAGGTCGGAAATATTGGTCTCCAGTGAACGGGCCAGCCGGTGCAGCATGGCCAAGGAGGGGGAGGCCAGCTCGTTTTCCAGTTTGGACAGCAGGCTCTCGGAGCATTCCACCTTTTGCGCCAATTGCTTCAAGGTCAATTCCTGCGCCAAGCGGGCATGGCGCAATCGCATGCCCAGGTTGGGTAATACCGTACCGCTGGTGTCGCCGTTTTTTTTCATGACAGGTTATCGGTTATGTAGGTGAACGCCATCCGTGGTCCGCCGGACCACGGATGGCGTAACAGGTTATTCAGTTACACTAAAATGAATCGCTTGCGGATTACAACCATTGATTGGCACGATGTCCTGCGGGCAGGCGGACATCACCACAATGCAGTCCAGCTCGGCGCGGATCTCCACATAGTCGCCCGCTTTGCTGACGGCCGGTAGCCAGGAGATGCTGTAATCGGGATTCACCGGGGTATTCATCCACAGATTGAGCGGCTGTGGCACTTCGCGGGCGCGCAGGCCGATGGCGTTCAGCGCCAGGCGCATATTGTCCGCGCAGCTGTCATGGTATTCGGTAATGCCCATATTGCTGTAGCGGAACAGGTCGCAGGCGGCGATCAGGGTATCATGCACGCCCGGCGACGCGTCGGCCAGCAGGGTGCCGATGGGCCGCCGCTGGTTGGTGACCAGCGCATCGCCCGGCTTGGGGATGATCCGGTCGATAAACGCGCGGGTATGTTCCATGGAGGAGAACTCGCTCAGGTCTTCGCTGTTGAACAGCCAGGTATCGCACACCTGGCTTCCCGGCGTATTGACAATGCGGATAACCTGGCCTTTATGCAGGCGAACCGCGCGGCCGCAGCGGGCGGGTACCGTATACAGCTCGCCGGGCAGCGGCGTGCCGTCGGCTGAAATCGGCGAGGTGGCGGTGGCGTTGGTGCCAAGCGCCGTGCCGTTATCTTTTTCACAGCAGGCCGGGTAGTGGGTGGTGCTCATAATGTGACTCCTGTTAATGGGTTTGCCAGCTCCGTCAGACAGCAGGCGAGGGCCCTGGCGCCAAGCCAGAGCGAATGGGGATCGGTATATTCGGCCGGGTTATGGCTGACGCCGTCGCGGCTGGGAACAAAAAACATGCCGGTGGGACAGTGTGCGGCCAAATGCATGGCGTCATGGAACGCACCGGAAACCAGCTGGCCGGCGGGAATGGCCAGCGCCGCGCAACACGCCCGCTGCCGCGCCAGCAGCTGCGCGTCGAAGGCCACCGGCGGCTGGCTCAGCATCGGCGTAATGATCACGTTGCCGGCGGCAAGGCTTGCGATCGCCGCGTCAAAGCGGTCCAGTACGGCGGCGTCGGGATAACGGAAATCCACCGTAAAGCCAACCTCGCCCGCCACGGTGTTAATGGCGTTGGGCGCCACCTGCCAGCAGCCAAAGGTTAAACGCAACTGGTCCGCCGGCACATCGGCCACCGCCTGTTCAATGCGGTCCGCCACGCGCCGCGCCAGCGTCATGGCGTCCTCGCGTCGGTCCATCGGCGTGGTTCCCGCATGGGCGCTGCGGCCAAGACAGCGGATTTGGTACCATCTCACGCCCTGGATGCCCTGCACCACGGCCAGGGGCAGGCCGGCCTGCTCAAGCACCGGGCCTTGTTCAATATGCAGTTCGATAAAAGCCGCCATCGGATGGCGGGCGCGGCGCCCAAGCGCGGCAAAGCGGCGGTGGCACTCGGCCAGCGCGGCGCTGACCTTTATGCCGTCCTGGTCTTGATTATCCAGGTAATCCGTCAGGCGCTCCGGGTTGACAAAGGCGCAGGAGCCCATGGCGCCGGGAGAGAAGCGGCTGCCTTCTTCGTTGGTCCAGATAACCACCTCCAGCGGCCGCTGGGTGACGATACCGGCCTCATTAAGCGCGAAGAGACATTCAATGCCCGCCATCACCCCATAGCACCCGTCCAGGTTTCCGCCGCACGGCTGAGTGTCGATATGGCTGCCGGTCACCACCGGCGGCAAATCCCGCAACCCGGCGCGGCGGATAAACAGGTTGGCGCATTGGTCGGTGGTCACCTCGCAGCCCAACGCCACGGCCAGATCGATAATCCATTCCCTGGCGGCCAGGTCTTCAGCGGACAGGGCTTGGCGATTCACCCCGCCGGCCGGCAGCGCGCCGAAACGGGCGAGAGCGGCCAGGTTGTCGAGCAGTCGCTCCTGGCGTACGTAACCCGCGACCAGCATGCCCGGTTCACTGGACATGGCCGGCCTCCGGCTCGTCAAGTTGCAGCGGGCGCTGGAACCAGGGGGCGAGAAAGGCCCGAAGGCGTTCGGTGCGCGGGCTACGCAGCAGCGTGCCCGGCGGCCCGCTTTCCACCACGCAACCCTCGGCCATAAAGACAATGCGCGAAGAAATATGCGCCGCGAACGACATCTCATGGGTGACCATCACCATAGTGATGCCTTTTTGCGCCAGCGCCCTGATCACATCCAGTACTTCTTCCACCCGTTCGGGGTCCAGCGCCGACGTCGGCTCATCCAGGAGCAGCAGTTCCGGTTCCAGCGCCAGGGCGCGTGCAATGCCGACGCGCTGCTGTTGCCCGCCGGACAGGCGGGACGGCCAGGCGTCGGCTTTTTCCGTCATGCCCACCTGCGCCAGGGCGGCGGCGGCGCGGCGGCGCGCTTCCTGGCGCGACAGCTTTTTGCCCAGTACCAGCGGCGCCGCAACGTTCTCCAGCACCGTCATATGCGGCCACAGATTAAACTGCTGAAACACCATGGCCAGCGGACGGCGTACTTCCGCGATCAGCGCGGCGCCGTCGCGATGGCGCGGCTCGCGCCCCGGTCCGCTGTAGCCCAATAGCTGGCCCTTAATGCGGATTTCTCCTTCATCGTAGGCTTCAAGGAAGTTCATGCAGCGCAGCGCGGTGGTTTTGCCCGAACCGGAGGGCCCGATAAGCGTCACGATCTCGCCGGCGTCGACCGCCAGGTTGATATTCTTCAGCACCCGGTGGCCATCAAATGATTTGCCGACGCCGCGCAGTTCGATAATGGATTCGGCCATAAATATTATCCTTGAGAGGTCTGCCAGCGACCGAGCAGGCGAATGCCCAGGCTGACGGCCTGCGCCAACAGCCAATAGCTCAGGATCAGCAATGCGTAGGGCAGGACATAGGTATAGGTATTGGCGACGATTTGTCCCGTCGTCATGGTGAGCTCGGGCACGGTGATAACCGAGGCCACCGCGCTTTCTTTAATCGTCAGGATCAACTGGTTGCCGAGCAGCGGCAGGCTGAAGCGGACCGCCTGCGGCGTTTGGATATGCCAGAAGCTCTGCCAGCGCGAAATGGCATGGACTTCCGCCGCTTCCAGCTGGCCGCGGGTGATGCTTTGCCAGCTGGAGCGGAAGATTTCGCTGAAATAGGCGGCGCTGTATAAGGTCAGCGATAAAATGGTGGCTCCGGTGGCGCTGAGCATGATGCCCACCGACGGCAGCCCGAAGTAAATCACCGCCAGCTGCGCCAGGTAGGGGGTGCCGCGAATCAGCCATACATAGGCGCGCCACAGCGCGTATGCCGCCCGCCGCCGCCGGCACAGCGCATGGACGGCGAACCCCAGCAGGCCGCCCAACAGCGCCGAACACGCGCTGAGCCACAGGGTGATGCCCATCGCGCGCAGATAATCAGGCAAATAGAGAAGAAGATCTTTCATGTTCTTTCCTTCACCCAGCGACGTTCGAAATAGCGGCCCAATAGCGCCAGCAGGCTGGTCAGCAGCAGATAGACCAGCGCGGTGGCGATATAGACCTGCAGGGGACGGTAGGTTGACGAGGCGAGTTGCTGTCCCACCCGCATCAGATCGGTAATGGCGATGACAGACACCACGGCGGAGGCCTTGATGACATCAATCAGCTCGGACACCAGTGCGGGCAGCGTCAGGCGCAGTACCTGCGGCACCTGGATATGCCAGAGTGCTTGCCGGGTGCTTAGGCCGCAGGTTTCCGCCGCTTCCAATTGACCGGGCGGGATGGCGGCAAAACCGCTGCGCAGAATCTGCGATTGGTAGGCCGCGGTATTGAACGTCAGGGCCAGGACGGCGGCGAGGTAGCCGGACATCTCCAGCCCCAGCTCGCCGGGGAGATAAAAGCACAGCAGCATTTGCGCCAGCACTGGGGTGCCGCGAAACAGGCTGACCCAGGCGCCGGCAATACCCCGCCATATCCATAGCCGGCTGAGCGCCATCAGATGAAGGCCCACGCCGACAAAAAAGCCGGCGACGATGGCGGTCAGGCACAATGACGCGGTCGTTACCGCGCCGTTGAGCAGGACGGGAAGCCAGGAAAGCAACAACGAGTAGAAATCTGCCATGCCGCCGCCTTACAGGCTGGGCGCCGGCATCCGATCCGCCGGCACGTCCATGGTAAAGCCAAACCATTTCTCCTGCAGCGCCCGCATCGTGCCGTCGCGATTGGCCTCGGCAATACCGTCGCTGAACAGCTTGACCAGCCGGGCGCTATCCTCGTCTTTACGCCCGGTCCAGCCAAAGTAGGTAGTCGGGCCAAGCATGGGTTTCAGCGTGCCGAACATGCCGGGGCGGCTTTTGATCAGCGGACCGAGGTTGGCCAACGACTGCGCCACGCCGTCAAGGCGTTTATTGGCCAGATCCGCATAGGCTTCATCAAAAGAGACGTACTGCTTGATTTCTTTCAGGCCCGGTTTGTTGCCGGCTTTCAGCTGCTGATCGAATAACTGCAGCACCTGGAGCTGGCCGGAGCCGGCCTGCGAGCCGACAACTTTGCCGCTGAGATCGTCAAGCGAGGCCATGGAGGTATCGCTGTCGCGTTTAAGCAGGGCGACGGTGGATTCGGCGATCGGCACCGTAAAGGCGAAATGTTCCATGCGTTGTTTATTGACGGTGACCGCGGTAACCACAAAATCAAATTTCTTGGCGTCCAGCCCCGGCAGTATCCCCTGGAACGGCAGATCCAGTTGTTTCACCTTTACTCCCGGCAGGTGTTTTTGCACGATATGGTTCATCAGGTCGACATCATACCCGACGATGTTGCCATCTTGAACAAACTCAAACGGCGCATAGCGGGCTTCGGTGGCGATGGTCAGCGTTTTATCGGCGGTAACGCGATCCAGCAGATCGGCGGCGCTCGCGGGCAAGGCGAGCCCGCTGGCAATACATAATGCGGACGCGCACAGCGCGGTGGTGACTTTACTCAATAGCATGGTATTCCCCCGGTGAAAGTGACATTCCTGTTATTCAAGTTACTTGCATGAAATGATATAAGCATGAAATGTGCCAGTAAGTTCATTGCGCCGGTTAAAAAATATCTAAAGTTTTATCTGACTGTTTATGATGATATTTTAAGTATTTCCGGTGTTTTATTAAGCGGAGGGGAAAGTAAAAAAGCGATACATTGCCGCAAGGCGAAACAACATTGATGTGTTGACGTCGGCCCGATGTCTGCCGGTGGTGCGCCGTTGCACCTATATTGTGCGGCAGGCGCCTGTAGCGGGAATGGATCCCAAGGTCATCAGCCGGCTGGAAAAACCGCAGCGGATCGATCGGGCTGCCGCGGAAGAAGACGGTAAAGGGGCCGTTACCTTTTTGACCCGACGCGCCGGACAAACCGGTGTTCCGTTAGCACCCTGAAATAAAAAGAGTTATGCTACGGTTCTGAATTTGATAACCGGCATTGCCACTCTTGCCCGAAAGCGGCCTTATGATGAAAAAAATAACTACTCAAGTTCCCGCGCTTGATAAAGTCGTGGATATCTGCGATTACCTCTCCGATAAAAAAGGGGCCACGTTCACGCAGATTTATCAAGGCCTGAACATGGCAAAAAGCACCACTTCCTCCTTGCTGAGCGGGATGATAACGCATGGGCTGATAAGGCAGGTTGGCGATAAATATTGTTTAGGGCTGCGCTTATATGAGCTTGGCAATAAAGCCATCCAGCAGTTTGATATCAAAAATATCGCCATGCCGGTGCTGGTTAACCTGCGCGATAGCACTGAGCTGACATGCCATCTGGGCGTGTTGGAAGGGAATACCCCGATATACCTGGCAAAATTAGAAAGCCCCCGCGCCATCGTGATCCGCAGTTGGGAAGGCAAGCGACTCTCGCTGCACAGTTCAGGCCTGGGCAAGGCGCTGATGGCATGGTTGACCGTCGAGGAAAGAAACGCGCTGCTGACCGATGAAGAGACGCTGCCACGCTATACCGGCACCACCATCACCGATAAGCGGCGGCTTAACGCCGAGCTCGCCCTGGTCCGGCAACGCGGCTGGGCCTACGATAATGAAGAGGACAGCGAGGGGGTAAGATGTATCGCCGTCCCGGTGTTCGACGGTAATCAGCGCGTGATTGCCGCCATCAGCGTATCCGGCGTTTCTTTTCAACTGCCTGAAAACCATCACGAAGAAATAGCGACACTCCTGGCGCAGGCCGCCAGGACGATTACCGACAAAATCAAGTAACCCCGCCTCCGCCAGCAAGGCGCGCCGCCACGGCGCGCCGGCGCTTAAAAAACAGACTCATCGATTAATTTGAAGACAGTCACAAAAGCGATAACTTTCTGTTCAATGCGTTGACACCCCAAATCCCAGCGAGCAAAATTGTTCTATTAAAAGAACTGTAGTTCTGTATAAAGAACAAGACCCAGATGGTCAATCTTACCGCTACGTGATTCAGGAGCATTGTGATGAGCCAGGTTTATCCGGTTATTAAACTCAATCCCAAAGATGATGTCGTCATTGCCCGCAGCCCGATCCAAGCCGGCACCGTGCTGCAGCATGAGCAGCTTACCGTGCTGACGGCTATTCCCGAGGGGCATAAAATTGCGCTGCGCGATATCAAGCAAGGTGAAGCCGTTAAGCGCTACGGCCAGATCATCGGTTTTGCCGCAAAACCTATCGCCAAAGGGGAACATATTCATACCCATAATCTGGGCATGGGTGACTTCGCCCGCGATTATGCCTACGGTGAAGATACGATCGACCTTGTCCCCGACGCAACGCGGGATACTTTCATGGGCATCCGCCGCGCCGACGGGCGTGTCGCAACCCGCAATTTCATCGGCATATTAACCAGCGTCAACTGCAGCGCTACCGTGGCGCGCGCCATCGAAGATCATTATAAAAAAACCGGCCTGGAAGACTATCCGAACGTCGACGGCGTGGTCGCGCTGCCGCAAAGCTTCGGCTGCGCCATTGGTTTCGACAGCGAAGCGATGGTGGTCATGCGCCGCACGCTCAGCGGTTATGCGCGTCATGTTAATTTTGCCGGCGTCATTATTATCGGCCTGGGATGTGAGTCAAATCAAATCAAGGACTTGATTCGGGTTGAGCGGCTGGAGGAAGGTCCGGCATTGCATACCATGACCATCCAGGAAAGCGGCGGAACGCGCAAGACCATCGATAAAGGCATCGCGCTTATCGATGGCATGCTGGCAACGGCCAATCAGGTCAAACGTGAGCCGGTGCCGGTAGCGGAACTTATCCTGGCGCTGGAATGTGGCGGCTCCGACAGCTATTCGGGCATTTCGGCCAATCCGGTGCTGGGTTATGCCGTCGATAAAATCGTCCGGCAGGGCGGTAGCGCCATTCTCTCGGAAACCTCGGAGATCTACGGCGCGGAGCATTTGTTGACCCGGCGGGCCGTTTCGCCGGAGGTGGGCAAGAAGCTTATCGCGCGGATAGAATGGTGGGAAGATTACTGCCGCAGAACCAACAGTGAAATGAACAATAACCCGTCGGCGGGAAATAAAACCGGCGGGCTCACCACGGTGCTGGAAAAATCCCTCGGCGGCATCGCCAAGGGCGGCACGACCAATTTGGTCGAAGTGTATGAATATGCGGAACCCGTGACGGCAAAAGGACTGGTGTTCATGGATACCCCGGGCTATGACCCCATTGCGGTGACCGGTCAGATTGCCGGCGGCGCCAACGTACTGTGTTTTACCACCGGCCGGGGTTCCGCCTTTGGCAGTAAACCCACGCCTTGTTTAAAACTGGCGACCAATAATACGTTATGGCGGCGGCAGGAAGAGGATATGGACCTTAACTGTGGCAATGTCGTCGACGGCACGGAAAGCATCGCCGATGTGGGCGAACGACTTTACGGCATGATTCTGGACATGGCTTCGGGTAAAAAAACCAAAAGCGAGCAGTTCGGTTATGGCAGCGCGGAATTTGTCCCGTGGAATATCGGTTCGATTATGTAATCTGTCGACGGTAATCTTCCCTACAAAATAGATTAATAAAAAGCCATATAACGTATATATGGTTTAGGTAACCATTATGTCTAATAACATAACAAATACAAACAGCAGCTACGGCAAGCCTACCAATGTCAGATGGCGAATATTCCTTATCCTGTTATTACTGGGCGCGATTAACTATATGGATCGTACGTCCCTGGCGATTGCCATGCCGCATATCGTCAGGGAATTCAATATCCAGGATGCGGTGGTCATCGGATTACTGCATAGCACCTTTTTTTGGGCCTATGCCCTGATGCAACTGCCCAGCGGCATCATGGCGGACCGCTTTAAAGCGCGCATTATCATCGCCTGGGCCACCATCATCTGGGGAATATTCCAGGCGCTGGGCGCGATGTGCCATACCACGGTATTACTTGCGCTGACCCGGGTTGGCCTGGGTATCTCGGAATCGCCCATTATGCCGGCCGGGGCAAAACTGATGGGCACCTGGCTGACCCCGACCGAGCGTGGACGCGGCTCCATGCTGCTTGACGGCGGCGCGGCGCTGGGCACCGCCATGGGCGCTATTGTCCTGACCTGGTTAATCGCGGTATTCGGCTCATGGCGCATGGCGTTTATTATTGCCGGCGTCGCCACCGTGCTTGCCGGCTTGCTAGCCTATTGGTATATCCGCACCTATCCGCATGAGCATCCAAAAATCAACCAAGCCGAGCTGGATCATATCATCGCCGGCAATCCGTCCGCGGCGGAGCCCAGTAAAAAATATACCTTCGCGGAGATAAAACCTTATTTCAAACAGCGCAACACCCTGGCCCTTATCGGCGGATGGATTTGCTACAGCACCGTATTTTATGGCTTGATGACCTGGCTGCCGCTTTATTTTCAAAAAACCTATGGTTTTGATATCAAATCAATGGGCGGGGCCATGGCGATCATCTTTTTATGCTGCTTTGCCGGCCAGCTCACCGGCGGCTACATTATGGACCGCTGGCGCAACAGCGGCGGCGACACCAACAAAGTACTGCATACCATGCTGGCTATTTCAGCCATCACCGCGGGGGCAGGCATTTTCCTTTGCGCCAATAGCACCAATCCAATCATGGCGGTAATCCTGCTCGCCGTGGCGATGTTTCCATTACGCTGGGCAAGCGTCTACTGGTCCATCCCTTCATTGCTCGGCGCGCAAAAGGTCGCGGGAACCCTCTGTGGCGCGATGAATTTCAGCAGCAATCTTTCCGCGGCGATCATTCCCATCTTTATCGGTTTTCTGGTACAGGCTACTGGAAATTATTATGCCGCAATGATGTTCTTTGCCGCCGCGGCGGTAGGTTATCTGCTCTGCTCGCTGGCCATTAATTTCGATAAAAAAATCGGCAATGAACAGTTAAGCCCGGAGGGAAGGGTGGAAGCGGTCAGATAACGATAAACCCTGTGATATTGCGACGAAACCTAGCCCTGATTTTCATAGACCCAATACGGTGGTATTAAATGAATATTGATAAATTTAAAGGTGTTTTCCCACCCGTCCCGACCATTGTCGACGGTAAGGGCCATCTGGATGAAGCCGGCATGGCAAGGCTGCTGGACCATATTATCACCAGCGGCGCCAATGGCATGCTGATACTGGGCAGCGGCGGAGAATTTTGCCATATGTCCCATGAAACCCGGCTGGCGGTAGCCGAATTCTGTGTCAACTACGTCGACGGCCGGGTGCCGGTGCTGCTCGGTATCGCCGCGCCCGGCACCGCCGAGACCATTGAGTACGGCCAACATGCCGCCGCCATAGGGGCCGATGCGGTGCTGGTGGTCAACCCCTATTATGCGCAGCTGAATAGCGATTATCTTTATCATCACTATCGCACTATCGCGGAATCAACCCCGCTACCGGTATTCCTGTATAATTTTCCCGCCCTCACCGGGCAGGATATCGGCCTGGAGGTCATCACCAGACTGGCGCGCGACGTGCCCAATATCATCGGCATAAAAGATACCATCGATAATATCAGTCACACCCGTGAAGTCATTAATCTGGTGCATGGCTTCAGGCCGGACTTTATCATTTTCTCCGGATATGACGAATATATGCTGGATACGCTTATTCTCGGGGGGCATGGCGGTATTCCCGCCACCTTTAACTTTGCGCCGGAAGTCACCGGCGGCATCTATAAGGCGTTTATTGCAAAAGACTATGAACGCGCGTTCTCCCTGCAGCGCCGCCTGGCCAAACTTTCTCCGCTTTATGCGCTGGAAACGCCATTTTTTGGGGTGATCAAGGAAGCGATCAACGCCAGCGGGGTGGCTATCTCCACCGAGGTCATTGCCCCCGCCAGAAAATTATCCCCGGAGAAAATCAGCCTGGTAAAAGACATTATCCATAATATCAGGTAGGGGCGATCGCAGCACGAAGTGATGCGCCGGGGGTCTGTGGATGGTGGCAAACTGTGTCTTGCCTATCACATCACGGCGATACCTCCGGAATAACAGGATCGTGCAACGATGAAACCAAACCACGGCCGGGACTGGATCGTACACAGCCCGGGTTCGCATCATATCGAAGCCATAGAAGCCTTTTTCTCCGGCCATGCTTACGATCCCCATCGTCATGATACCTATGCCATCGGCCAGACGGTTGCCGGAGTTCAGAGTTTTCGCTATCGGGGCGCGCTGCGCAACAACCTGCCCGGCGGCATCATGGTATTGCATCCCGACGAATTGCATGACGGTCATGCCGGCAATGAGGACGGTTTTCTCTACCGGATGATGTACATCGAACCCGCGCTGATACAGCAGGTTTTACCGGGCAGGTCGCTGCCGTTTATCCCGGGGGGAGTTTCTTGCGACGCCCGGCTGATTACGGCGACAAAGGTATTATTGGGCGCGCTGGACTCGCCGCTTGAATCGCTGGAAAAGGATGACGCCCTGTACGATCTGGCGCTGGCGTTAAATGCGGTTTCCGGCGCAACCCCGCCTCTGCCGCGGGCCGCGCTGGATTATGCCGCCGCCGAACGCGCCAGGGCATTTATCCATGACAACCTTGGCTCCCCTGTCACTATTGAACAATTGTCGGAACATGCAAACCGCGATCGCTGGGGGCTTTCCCGTGATTTTCGCCAGATGTTCGGCACGTCGCCACACCGTTATCTGATCATGCGGCGGCTGGATATTGTTAAAAAGGCGCTGATAGGCGGGCAAACATTGGTGGAGGCGGCGCTGGCGGCCGGATTTTATGATCAAAGCCATATGAGCCGACACTTTGGCCAGGCCTTCGGCATATCGCCTTATAAATGGAAAAAGATGGTGTCCCCGGCAACCTAGGCTGCACAAACCTACAAGAATAGCGTTTCCGCACGGTTTACTCTCTCAACAACGTCGCCATAAATCAGGGTTCAATTTTGTTCTGATTAGTGGCTTGGACACGAGGAGAGAAGGGTGGAAATATTTTTGTTTGCTGTGAGTGTGATGTATAGCCCGGGACCGGTTAACATCATGGGCCTCGGCGCGGGATTAACCGGTCAATTGCGCCGTACCGTCGGTTTTTTTATCGGCGTTGGCATGTCTTTGTTTTGTCTTTTTATTCTGTTTGGTTATCTTGGCGAGTCATTAATCACCGCCGCGTATTTACCCTATATCAGCGTGGCGGGGATCGCTTATACCTTTTATCTCGGGATAAAAATACTGCACAGCCGGGTGGATATCGATGCTAACGTCACGGCGGCCCCGATGAAAAGATTAACCTTCTGGAATGGATTTTTGATTCAGTCTTTTAATCCAAAAAGCATGCTGGTGGTGCTGCCAATCACCACGATGATGTTCCCGGCCGCCCATGTGACCGGCAACACGATTTTTCTGCTGTCGTTGCTATTAGGTATTGGCGGCGCCGGCGCGCCGGGTTGCTACGCGCTGTTGGGGGCATTGATAGGCCGCAGCGTGACCCATACCGGTTATTTCTCACGCTTCAACCAATTGATGGGCGGGCTGCTGATAATCGTGGCGGCCATTATGTTATATGAGCTGCTTGCCAGCGGAAAGCACGGATAAGGTGGCCGCGGACGGGTAAGCGCCGGGTTTATCGCGCAAATGGCAGGCCACCAGGCGGCCATCGCCCATATCGCTAAGTGTGGGCTCGACGGTACGGCACTTATCTCCCACGGACGCGGCGTAGGGGCAGCGGGTATGGAACCGGCACCCGCCCGGTACATTAAGCGGCGTCGGGATATCGCCTTCCAGAATAATGCGCTGGCGCCTCACTGTGGGGTCCGGCACCGGGATGGCCGACATCAGCGCTTCGCTATAGGGATGAAGCGGTGTCGAATAAAGCATGCGCGTCGGCGCGATTTCCATAATTTTCCCGAGATACATCACCGCCACCCGATGAGAAATATGTTTAACCGCCGCCATCCCGTGGGCGATAAACAGATAGCTGAGATCAAGCTCCTGCTGGAGTTGGCGCAGCAGGTTGAGGATCTGCGATTGTATGGATACATCCAGGGCCGAAACCGGCTCATCACAGACAATAAGCTTTGGATCGAGGGCCAGCGCGCGCGCAATGCCGATACGCTGGCGCTGGCCGCCGGAAAACTCATGGGGGTATCGCCTGGCGTGGAACGTGGCCAGCCCCACCAGATCAAGCAGACGCGCAATACGTCGCGCCCTGTCCGGGCCACCCGCCAGCCCGTGAATATCGAACGGCTCGGAGATCAGCTCCTCCACCGTCATGCGCGGGTTGAGCGAGGCGAAGGGATCCTGGAAAATGATCTGCATATCACGCCGGCGATTGCGCAGTTGACGAGGCATGAGCCCAAATATATCGACGCCTTCAAAGATGGCCCGACCCGCCGTCGGCTCGTGCAAGCGTAGGATAGTCTTGCCAACCGTGGTTTTGCCCGACCCCGACTCGCCGATAAGGGCGAGGGTTTCGCCTTTCGCCAGAGTAAAACTCACGCCATCCACGGCCTTGAGCATCGTACCCCGCCGTCCTTTAGCGGGAAAATATTTTTTCAAGCCGTCAACCTGCAAAAGCGGGTTGCTGGCCGGCAACGGATGTGACGTCATCGGGCTTGACCTCTTTTCAACGGTGGCTTTTCCGCCGCCGGCTCCCCGGCGGGTGCGGGGCATCCCGGCAGCGACGGTGACGGCGGGACGATAGCTGGCGGCGCCCGGAACGAAATCGGGATACCGTCAATCCGCTCCTGCGCGAAATGACAGGCGATGTGGCGTCCGGCGATAACTTCGCGTAATGGCGGATCGTTTTGCCGGCAGATATCCTGGACGTAAATACAGCGCGGATGGAAACGGCAGCCGCCCGGGAAATGTTTCGGATTAGGCACGTTGCCTTCGATAACAAATAACGTTTCCTGTTCAATGTCCATGCGTGGCATGGCGTTGAGCAGTCCTTCGGTATACGGATGCCCGGGATGGGCAAACAGTGAAAATACATCAGCGCTTTCCACCACACGGCCGCAATACATCACAATGACCCGCTCCGCCATCTCCGCCACCACGCCGAGATCGTGCGTCACCAGAATAATCGACATATTAAGCGTGTGTTTAAGCTGCTTCATCAACTCAAGCACCTGCGCCTGGATCGTCACATCCAGCGCGGTGGTCGGCTCATCGGCGATAAGCAGGTCGGGATGGGTGAACAACGCCATCGCAATCATTACCCGTTGGCGCATGCCGCCCGAAAGCTGGTGCGGGTAATCCCGCACGCGCCGCTCCGGCGAGGGAATGCCGACCAGGCGCAGCGCCTCGATCGCCTCCCGGGCGGCGGCGGCGCGCGACAGGCCCTGATGCAGACGGATGGCCTCGGACAACTGTGATCCTATGGTGAAAATAGGATTCAGCGAGGTCATCGGCTCCTGAAAGATCATCGAGATTTTATTGCCGCGAATGGTGCTCATGTCTTTCTCTGAGTAAGAAAGCAGATGGCGATCGCGGAATAAAATCGTCCCGCCGGCAATCCTGCCCGGCTTATCAATCAGACGCATGATAGACAGGCAGGTTTGACTTTTGCCGCAACCAGATTCACCAACGATCGCCAGCGTCTCGCCTGCCTGGACTTGAAAGCTGACGCCATCAACGGCGCGTACTACGCCGTCTTCGGTGTCATAGACCGTTTCCAGGTCGCGAACATCAATGAGTGGTTTTGGTTTTGGCATCGCTCAATCGTCCTCGCGCACAATAAGGTTGCCGTAGGCGTCCACCCGGGCAATTTGCCCGGGCAGCAGATAGGTGGTCGCATCCAGTTGTTCGATGATCGCCGGCCCCTTGACGGCGGCGGCGGCGCCCAGCCGGACCCGTTCATAGATAGGGCAGGTCAGCCATTCCCCGCCGGCATATACCCGCTGGCTGCCGCTCATGGCCTCCGTGGCCGGCGCCTCTTCCGTACCGAGCTTAGGCAATTGCGGTTTGGCCAGCCGGCCCGTGGCCTTGACGCGGGCCAGCACCACTTCCACCGGCATTTCGGGTTGCGAGAAAGTATACAATTGGTGATGTGCGGCATGAAAACTCGCTATCGCCCGCTGTAATTCATCAAGCGTTACGTCGCTGCCTTGCCAGGGTATGGTCAGTTCAAAACCCTGGTGGATATAACGCATGCCCACATACCATTCAATGGCGCGGCCCGCGTCAGGCACCTGTTCAGCGTCAAGCCAGGCGACCGCGCCGGCGTTCAGTTCGCTGAACGAATGCGCCAGACGTTCGAGGTCGTAATCCGGCGCGCGCAGGATACAGGTAACGGAGAAATCGTTTTTCAGATCGGAGGACAGCAACCCCAGACTCGATAACACGCCGGCTTCTGGGGAGATGATAGCGGCCTTCATACCTAACAGGCGGGTCAGAAAGCCGCTATGCAGCGGTCCGGCGCCGCCGAAAGGCACCAGGGCGAAATCGGCCGGATCGTGGCCGCGCACCACTGACACTTCGCGGATGGCGCCCATCATATTATTATTGGCGATATCGATAATGCCGCTTGCGGCATCTTCGACCGACAAGCCTAAGGGTTTGGCAATGTATTCTTCGATAGCGTTGGCCGCCGCGTCGATATCCAGCGTCATTTCGCCGTTTAACAGGCGGGGCGTTAAATGGCCGAGCACCAGATGCGCGTCCGTCACCGTGGGCTCTTTGCCGCCGCGGCCGTAGCAAACGGGTCCCGGCATGGCGCCGGCGCTCATGGGCCCCACCAGCAGCGAACCATTGACCAGGCGGGCAATCGAACCGCCGCCGGCGCCAATAGTATGGATATCGATCATCGGCAAACTCAGCGGCCAATCGCCTACATGGCCTTCCGTGGTCACATTGGCATCACCGCCATTGATCAGGCAGATATCCGCCGAGGTGCCGCCGACATCAAACGAAATCAGCTTGCTCTCGCCCGCGAGCCGACCGACCAGCCCGGCGCCGATCACCCCCGCAGCCGGACCCGACAAGGCGGTTTGGACCGGCTGGCGGCGAATAGTCTCCACCCCGGTCACGCCGCCGCTGGATTTCATCAGCAGCAGGCGGCCGTTAACGCCATCGGCCGCGATCCGTTGTTCCAGACGAATGACATAGCTCGATACCTTTGGCATGACGTAACAGTTCAGCAGCGTCGCCATGCTGCGCTCGAATTCCCGGAAGGTCGGCAAGACCTCTGACGACAGCGACACCAGCGCTTGCGGATACTCTTGCGCGATAATGGCGCGGGTCCGCTGCTCATGGCTGGCGTTGGCATAAGAATGCAGATAACACACCGCGATAGCCTTAATGTTTAGACGCTTGATGCGGATAATGGCGGCGCGCACCTTCTCCTCGGATAGCGGCGCCAGTTCATGTCCTTCAAAATCCATGCGGCCGTCAATTTCATAGATGCGTTCGGCCGGCACCGGTCGTTCCGGCTTCACCCAGGAATAGATATTCTCGTTGCGGGGAATATCGTGCCGTCCGATTTCCAGTACATGCCGGAATCCGGTGGTGGTCAGCAAGGCGCATTCGGCGCCATCCATCTCCAGGATGGTATTAGTGGCAACCGTTGTGCCATGAAAAACGTGGCTGACGTCCTCAGCCCGCATACCGGTATCGGCGAGGATGCGCCGCATACCCGTCACGAAACCCACCGACGGATCTTCCGGCGTCGAGGGCGTTTTAGCCTTATAGAGTTTGCCGGTACGGCGATCGACCAATGTAATATCAGTAAACGTGCCGCCAGTATCGACAGCGATGGAAAGCATGTGATCCATGATAAACGACCCTTAGGGTTAAACGCGCGAATGTTGGGATTGGCTGAGGGTGTCGGCGTGGTCCCACCACTCTTCGGCATCAAAATAACGGCAACGATGGAATAGTTTGGTTGGCCAGCGGTACGCCGCGCGGTGTTCCCGGGTCGCGGCCATATTGACGGACTGCGACTCGACATCAAGAATGACGCCATAGTCTTCCTGCGCGCTTTCGACGCTGACGAAGCCGGCCAGAACATCGCGTAATACCCGCTCGGGTTCGCGATCGAAAGGATGGCCAAACCCGCCACCACCCGGCATGGCGATTTGCAATACATCGCCCGTTGCAAGCGCCACGCCATCTTGCAGGCTGGGCAGGATTTTTTCGCCGGGCGTGCCGGGATTGAGCACGAACCGGCCGGAGCGGCCGCTCATGCCGCCGTTTACGCCATAGGCGGGATAGTCCACATTGCTCATGCGAATGGAAATGGAGGCGGACTTCGAGATCATCGCAAATTCACGGATAACGCCGCAGCCCCCGCGCCACCGCCCCGGTCCGCCCGAATCCTGATTAATGGCGTATTGCCGCATGATCAGGGGGTAATTTTGTTCCGCGAACTCAAGGGGATAATTTTGCTGGTTGAGGAAATACACCGCGTCCGGCCCATCGGAAGCGGGGCGCGCGCCCTGGCCGGCGGCGATGGCCAGGGTTTTAAGAAACACTTTGCCGCTGCCCATGAACACGCCGCGCAATTTGTTGGCGCTATAGGCGGAGCTGGAGGCCAGGGCCAAATCAGGGCGGGCAACGCCGATAAGGCCCAGGCAAGCGCTGGTCACCCGCGATACGGTCACTGAGCGCTGCCCGAGAGAGGCGGGGAAACGGGGCTGGATGACGCTGCCTTCGCGCAGTTTCACTTCATCGATAATCCCCAGCAGCCCTTCGTTGAACATAAATTCCGGATGTCCCGCCAGGGCATAGATGCCGAACACCATCTGCACCACGGACGGATGCATGAGGAAGTTAATCGGTCCAAGGGTTTGATCGTCGGTATCGGTGGCATCAAGGATCAGCTTTCCGTTGGCGGCGGTGAGCGTCATGCGGATGGCGATAGACGTCGTGCCATGCCCGTCCTGGTCGATAAGCTCGGCGAACCTATAGCTACCGGGGGTAAAGATGGCGTCGAGCCGGGCGCGGGCAAACTCCCTGGTCTGATTGATCAGTTGTTCAAAAGCCTGATGGGCGGTCTCTATGCCAAACCGTTCGAATAATTCGACCATGCGCAGACGACCCAGCTCTACGGCTGCCATCATGGCGCGCACATCGCCTTTTATCATGTCGGGGAAACGTGAGTTGCGGACAAAGGTGCGGAACAGATCTTCGTTCAGCACCCCTTCGCGATAAAGCCTGACCGGCGGGATCAGAATGCCTTCATGGAAAATTTCGGTCGCATCCGGCGTGGTTGACCCGGAATGCGTGCCGCCAATATCCAGAAAATGCGCCCATGAATGGGTAAAGCCGACCAGTTGGCCCGCAACAAAGATTGGGCTGATAAAAACCTGATCCGGCGTGTGGGACACACCGCCCTTGGAGAGATAAGGATCGTCATACCAATAGACGTCTCCCGGTTTCATCTCCTCCATGGGGAAAAATTCCAGCACCGGGTCGAGAATATTGCCCAATAGCGGCAACTTGGTGCCAATCAGCAGACGGCCTTGCCGATCAAACAGGCCGCAGAAATAGTCCTGTTTTTCACGGATCACCGGCGACATGGCGGTGCGCTGCAACAGACGCTCCATTTCAGACTGCGCGGAACTCAGCGCCCCTTTGACGATTTCCAGCATGACCGGCGTAACGCTCTGCGCCGGCCGGGTACCGCGTGCCACAACGAGATTTTGCATAAATGAATACCCTTTCCGATAAATTGCGCGGCGTAGCGCACGCATATTTAATTACCGGGTTGCCGTAAGGCACCCGCTATAAATTCAATATTATCTTGCCGATCAAGGTGATGGAGTTGCTCATACAGCTCATTGGCGGTCTGCTGATCCAGGCGGCCATGACAACAGTCAAAAAATTTCTCCCGGCGGTCATCTGAACCAAAGGGTTCCGACAGGTCGCCCTTGGCCATGGCCCGCGCGGCGCATAACCGCCTGCCATCCCGCAGATGAACGCTGAGTTTGTGCGTCACATAGCCAGACTTATCCTCCCTGGCGGGATCCGCCGCATGCATCCGCGTCAGCGGCAGGAAACGGCGAATCGCCGGGTCGAAAATGGCGTCAGGGGTGAAATCCGCCAGGCGCAGCCGGTTGTTGGCCAAGGCGACGGCAAGGCAGTAATGCATTGAGAAGCGCGCCTGCATCTCATTGGCCGGCTCGGTGTACGGAAGATTGTCTTTATTGATAGAGCCCACCAGGCAATCCAGCAAAATAACGTCTTGCGCCGCAAAGCCGTGGGCGGCTTTCAGGTCCAGCAGCATATCGATGGCGTTATGGGTAGAGGCGCAACAAGGATGTCGTTTCGGCGACAGACCTATGGCTTCGATGACATGCAGCTTGCCGGTGTCGGCGATCGCCTCCTGCCAAGGCCTGCCGGCGGCGGCGTACAGGGAAGCAAACCCAAAGGGATGATCCATGATCCCGGGGTTGCCGCGCATGCCGGCGGCGGCAAGCGCGGCGGCCTCAACCGCATTGCGCGCCGCGAGACCGGCATGAAGCGGTTTGGCCGCGGTGCCGAATTGTCCCTTCACCCCGGCGGCCATGCTGATGGCGAGGCACATGGCCTGGAGGATGCCTGCTTCATCCAGCCCCAGCAGCCAGGCCGCGCCCGCCGCGGCGCCGATGGCGCCAATCGTTGAGGTGGCGTGCCAGCCGGCGGCATAATGGCCCGGGTTCATCACCGCGCCGATGACTGCCTGCGCTTGCAGTCCCACCAGATAGCTTGCCACCAGCTGCCGGCCATCAGCGCCGGCCGCCTGCGCCGTGGCCAGCAAGGCGGGGACCAGCACGGCGGAAGCATGACCCATCAGCGGACGGAATGTGTCATCGTAATCGAGCGCATGCGCCGCCGTGGCGTTGATCAGCGCCGCAACGCCAGGAGCGCCGGCGCCACCGCCGATCGCGACGCTGGCGCCGGCGGTGAGGCTGGCGCGATATGCCTGCCGGGTCATCTGCACGACCGGATCCCCGGCGCCGGCTATCATGCAGGCCAGCGTATCGCGGATCGCCTCGGCGGCCCCTTGCCGGGCCGCCAAGCTGAAGCCTTCGCCGTTCCGGCTCCAGCGGGCGAGATATTCGAGCATGTTCATCGCCATCATCCCCGTTTATAAGCCGGTATCGAGCGCGTCACGCAGACCGTCGCCCAGCCAGTTGAACAGCAGGACCGTGATGAAAATCACCATGCCGGGAATAAAGGCCAACATCGGCGCGTTCCACATATAACCGCGCGCGTTGGAAAGCATGTTCCCCCAACTCGGATCCGGCGGCTGCACGCCAAGCCCGAGAAAGGATAAGGAGGATTCAATCAGGATCGCCCAGCCGATGCCGAGGGTTGCTGATACGATGATGGCGGGCCATGACTGCGGCAGGATATGCTTGAAGAACAGCCGGGAGGGCGTCGCGCCCAGCGCCCGGGCCGCCTCGACATACACCAGTTCCCGGTTGCGCAATACCTCGCCCCGCACGATGCGGGCGACGCTCATCCAACTGGTGACGCCGATGACGATAACAATGTGGAACAGCGTCGAGCCAAAGAGCGCCAGCACGGTGAGCATAAAAAAGAAGATGGGCACCGATAGCATGCCATCGGTGATCCGCATCAGGATGCTATCGATCCTGCCGCCGGAAAATCCGGCCATCCCACCGATCAACGTGCCGATGGCCACTGAGAAAATTACCGCCGAAACCCCTACCGACAAGGAAATTTGCGCGCCGTAGATCAAGCGGGAAAAGACATCGCGGCCATTCTCATCCGTCCCTAATAAATGGACCAGCCCCGGTGGCTGCATGCGGTCTCGCAACGACATCTGGTTTGGCGGGAAGGGCGCGATCACCGGTGCGAGGAGAGCGCCAAGGCTCAGTACGATAAGCAGAAACAAGGCAATCACCGCGCCTTTATTGCGGCAAAAACGACGCAATGCCCGCCGCCCCGGGGAGCGGCTCATCGGCGCCGCGGCGTCGGGTAATGGCTGTATCTGTTGCAGTGTCATGGCGGTCCTCACTTCAATGAGATGCGCGGATCGATCCACGCGTATAACAAATCCACGATAAAACTGGCGACTATCACGATGGCGGACGTCACCAACGTTACCGCCATAATGACCGGATAGTCCCGTTCAAACGCTGCCCGCACGGCAAGCTGTCCCATACCGGGCCAGCCAAATACGGTTTCGGTGATCGCTGCGCCGCCGAATAACCGGGGGATCAATAATCCAATCACCGTCACTACCGGCACCAGGGCGTTGGCCAGCGCATGTTTGTAAACAGTGACGCGCTCGCTGAGTCCCTTCGCCCGGGCGGTGCGGATGAAATCTTCCTGCAGTACCGTAATCATGGCCGAGCGGGTATAGCGCACCAGCTCCGCCATATTGGCCACCGCCAGTACCAGCGTGGGCAACACCAGGTGACTGACCACATCCAGAAATCCGCCGCCCCCTTCGCTGACCATTCCCCCCGCCGGCAGCCAGGAGAGTTTGATGGAAAAAATAATCACCAAAATCAGCCCAAACCAGAACGGCGGAACGGACAAACCGAAAAAACTGAACATCGCCGTGGCATGATCGAACAGACTATTGCGCCGCCTGGCCGACATCACGCCCAGGGGCACCGATATCAGCACGGCGACCACCAGCGAGCATGCCGCCAGCAACAGGGTATTAGGCAATTGCTGGGCGATAATGCCCGCGACGGGCAGCCGGACGCTGAGCGATGTGCCGAAATCCCCCCGCAGAACGCCGCTTAGCCAGTGTCCGTACTGGACGATAAAAGGCTGATCCAGTCCCATCAGCTTTTTCATTAACGCCGCGTCTTCCGGCGACATGCCGGGATCGATCAGAATCGAGGGACCCCCGGGCGCCATAGTGATAAGCATGAAGGCCACAAAAGACACCACCAGGAGAAGCACCGCCGCGCTGATCGATCGGCGCATAAAATACCGTACCATTGGCTTCCGCCTTGTTTAGTCAATTCTGTTATCGGGTCCGCCGAACAGCGGCGATTTTACCCAGGCTGTATCGATACCCCAGCGTGGGCGACCACCCCTGGATCGAGGAGGAAACGCATTCAATATCGTGGGCGTAATACAGAAAGATGACCGGCGCATCATCCGCGATAAGCGCCTGTACCTTCTGGTAAATCCTGATGCGCTCGGGCTCGTCCACCGTCAGGCGGCCTTTTTCCAGCAGGGCGTCGGTTTCCGGATTCGAATACTTGGCGATATTCAGCGACCGGTTCGAACCGTAATAGGTGATGATGTCGGGATCGGGCGCGGTGATATACCAGGTAATCGCCGCTTGGACATCGGAGGGTTTAGCGCGCAAGCGCTGTACCAGCGCCCCAAAATCACCGGATTTGATGGTGATGTCGACGCCCAGCTTCTTCCAGGTATCTTGCAGGATCAGGGCAATCTGTTGCCGGGTCATATTGCCCGCGTCCACCTCAAGCACAAACTTGAGCGGTTTGCCTTCCTTACTCCTGATGCCGCCCGCGCCCGCCTTCCAGCCGGCATCATCTAAAATCTGAGCGGCCCGTGATAAATTAAAGTCGTAGCTTTCAACTTGGCTGTTATGGTATTTGGCGAGAACCGGCGTAATGGGTGAAGCCGCCGGCTCAGCCATACCGAACAGGCTGCTTTCAATAATCGAACGGCGATCGGTGGCATAGGCCAGTGCCTGACGCACGTGCTTGTCGTTGAATGGAAAAACCGCGTTGTTGAGGCTAACGAAGAAATAGGTATTCGACAGCACTTCGTTAATCCGCAGCTTGGGATTGGATTTGATGGCATCCACTTGGTAAGGCTCGATCAGCATCCAATCGAGCTGTCCGCTTTGCAACTGGGCGAATTGCTGCTCAATATCGGGCATGACTTTGAACGTCACGGCGCTCAGCTGCGGCTTGCCACCAAAAAAATCATCAAACCGCGTCAGGCGAACGTACGAGCCGGGGACGAATTCAGCAAATTTAAACGGTCCGGTGCCGATGGGCCGTTTGGAAAAAGCGGCGGGCTGCGTGAATTGCCCGGCGGTCCAGGTGCCCAGACTATGCACCGGCAGTATCGGCGCCAGGTAACCCAACAATACCGGCAATGCGGGGGTCGGGTCGGTGGTGATCAACCTGACGCTGTGGTCATCGATTTTTTCCGCCCGGACCAGCATGGTGAAATTGGATCGCTGAGGAAAGCTAATCTCTGGATTGAGCCAGACCTTATTAATGGTAAAAATAACGTCGTCCGCGGTGAAGGCCGTACCGTCGTGCCATTTCACATCCTTGCGCAAATTGAACGTCCAGCTCAGCCCGTCTTCCGCTACCGTCCAGTTGTCAGCAAGATCGCCGACCACTTTTTGTCCTGGATCGTCATACGTGGTCAGGTTATTGAACAGCACGCGATTGACCATTACGTTTTGCACGCCGCCGATCAGTGGCCAAAGCGCCGGATTACTGATGACCGGCAGCGTAAACACGCCGCCCTCGGCGGAAGGTGTATCGGTGCCCTGAGCGAAGGCAAGGTGGGTCACGCCGGCAGGCAGCGCCGCGAGCGCGACCGTTCGCGCCAGAGTCGCCAGCAATGACCGGCGGGATAAGCACATAGCGTCATGCGGTGTAGTCGTGGACATCTGAACCCTCTCTCTGATGTTGCTCAATTAGGTCCGGCTACGGGACGGGATGACGGTGCTATCGAGCCGGGCCAAAAATTGGATAAGCTGTTGCAAGCCAAGAACAATGGATGGAATGTGCAGGCTTTCCCCGACCGAATGGACGCCTTTGCCCAGGCTGGAGCCGATGGCGATGGCGGGAATGCCAAGGGAAAAAGGAATGTTCGCGTCGGTGCTGGAATAGGTCACGTCAGGGGTGATACGCATCGCCGCCAATACGTCACATGCGGTACGAATCAGCGGATGCTGCGCATCGATACCGCCGCCGGGCCGGTCGCCGACCTTCTCAATCTCCTGTCGGCAACCAAACTCCTTGGCCGTGTCCTGGAAAATAGCCAGCGCCGCGGCCGCGATCTTTTCCAGCTCCGCCTGGGAGACCGAGCGCATATCGATCACCGCGACCGCCTCTTCGGCAATTACATTGACCGATACGCCACCGTTGAACTTGCCGACGTTGAGGGTGGTCTTGGGATCGCTGGGCACCGGGAGCTGGCAAAACCGGGCGCAGGCGGTGGCCAGGCCATGTACCGCGCTTGGGTTGCCGAAAGCCGAGAAGCTATGGCCGCCCGCGGCCCGGTAGGTGATTTTGTATCTTTTACTGCCGGCGCCGCCATAAACCACAGTACCCAGATCGCCGTCATAGGCCACCACGGCGTCAACCTTATCGCCCCAGGTATCCATCAGCTTGCGGATGCCGCGCAGATCGCCCAATCCTTCTTCGCAAACACTGCTCGCCAGGATCACCTCGCATGGTAGCGTCAGTTCCGTCTCCCGCAGCAGCCGGGCGAGGCTGATGAGGTTCGCCACCGCGGTGGAGTTATCCCGGATGCCGGGACAATAAATGCGATCGCCCTCAATGCGCGGTTGCAGCGGGGTGTCGAGAGGAAAGACGGTATCCATATGGGAAACGACCATAACGCGTGGACCACTGCCGGGGCGACGCCCCGTGACATTGCCGATATTATCGATGGCGACATCGGTAAGACCCACTTCTGAAAAGCGCCGCGCGATATGGGCGGCGCGCTTGGATTCATTGAATGAGGGGGCGGGAATGGTCGCAATGGCCACCGCTTCATCCAGAAGTCGTTCGGCATTCTGTTCAACAAGCCGCATAATGGCTGTTACGTTACGTTCCATAAGGAATAGCTCCTGCTCTGCGCTCCGCAAGCACGGACCGGCCAAGTGAATTGGGCTGTGGAAAAGATTCACAGTGTGAATGTGCGCCAAAACCGGTTGCGGTATTTAGCGCAGATGTATAGGTAATATGGGAAAATTGCTTTTCTTATGTTATGGATGTAACGATATTTGTTGCTTGAACCTTGGTCAATCTTGAATCAATAATTCAACATATGACATAATTATGCATCTGAGGCACAGTGATAGACGATAGCGATATCCATGGAATGATCGACGCGGGTGAAGCCACCCGCCGGCTGGGGGTAAGTTTTGCCACGTTATATTCCTATGTAAGCCGTGGTCTTATCCATTCGGAGGCCCAGCCCGGCAGTAGCCGCACCAGGCTCTATTCCGCCGCGGATATTGAACGGCTCATATGGCAGAAAACCCTGGCGCGCAAGCCGTCTTCGGCCGCCGCTACCGCGTTGAGCTGGGGATTGCCCGTACTGGAAACCCGCATCAGCCAGATCCAAAACGGTATGCTGACCTACCGCGGCCGGGATATCCTGGAGCTGGCCGATAGCCATACGCTGGAAGATGTGGCGATGCTGTTATGGAACGCGCCGGTGAACCCGTTCGTCGCCGCCGATTTTGACATCGCTGATATTCCCGGATGGTCTGAAACGGCAAAACTGCTTATTGACGATCCGGTGATCGACCGTTCCATTACTCTCATGTCGTTTGTGCGGCGCTCCGTCAAGGAATCCGACGATGTATTCGTTTCGGCGGCACGGCTGGTGCGGGCGATAACCGCCACAGTGGTCACCTCGCCGCCCGATATCGGCAAGACCTTGCATGAGGCGCTGGCCACCTGCTGGAACGCGCCGGCCGCCGCGGATATTATCCGGCGGGTACTGGTGTGCTGCGCTGAGCATGAATTGAATACGTCCTCTTTTTCCGTGCGCGTTGCGGCCTCCACCGATGTCGATCTGGCGACCTGCCTGCTTACCGGCCTGACCGCCTATTGCGGCTATGAGCATTCCGGGGTGGTCACGGAGGCCAGGGAGCTGGTGCGCCAGGCAATGGCGGGGGAAGACCTGACCCGTCTCATCACCTCCCGTACCCGTTCCACCGCGCCTCTGGCGGGTTTTTTTCACCGGCTTTATCCGGACGGTGATCCGCGTGCCCGTGAGATCCTTACCCGCCTGGAGATTCCCGCGCCCGTCGCCCGGCTGATCGAAACCATCGGCCATATCACCGGCTTGAAGCCCAATATCGAATTGGCGCTGGTGGTGGTGGAGAGAGTCTATAAACTCCCCCTGGGGGCAGCGGAAGCTATGTTTATTACCGGCCGATCCGTTGGCTGGATGTCCCATGCGATGGAGCAAAAATTGAGCGGCATCCGTATCCGGCCGCGCGCCAGCGCGGGACGTTAGCGACAGGGTGGCGCGAATGCGTCAGCCCGCCCCCTTGCCCTACGCCGCGCGGTGTTGTGGCTTAATGATTTTGGACACCGATTGAGGTTATATTGAGATAACTTTAGGAGGTGTTTCTATGGTTGCTAATCGTTCTTTCTCTCCTGATTTTAAGCGCGAGGCCGCGAGTCTGGTGCTTGATCAACGCTATTCTATACGCCAGGCGTGTGAAGCAATGGATGTCGGTCCAACTGCTTTACGCCGTTGGGTCAATCAGCTTCAAAGTGAACGCGGAGGTGCCATCCTTGCCGGCTCTAAGGCCATAACTCCAGAACAACAATACATTCAGGAGCTTGAAGCAAAAATACGCAGAATTGAACGTGAGAAAGAAATCCTAAAAAAAGCTACCGCTCTTTTAATGTCAGACTCGCTCAATCAGTCAAACTGATAACCGCACTAAAAGAGCAATATTCTATTAAAGAGTTATGTGCAGCATTCGGAGTGAGTCGCAGCAGCTATTATTACCAACGTTTGCACTATGGGCGGATAAATTCCGCGCGGTTGCGCCTTAAAAAACAGGTGATTGCACTTCATTCACAGAGTCGTGGCGCCGCAGGCGCCCGCAGTTTATCGGCCCTGCTACGCGGTCAGGGGGAATTCGTTGGCCGGTACAAAGTCATCCGACTCATGCGAGAAGCAGGTATAAGCAGTAAACAGCCTCGCCGTCATCGCTATGAGACACATTATGTGGAATCCACGATAGCCAGCAATCACTTGAAGCGTCAGTTCACTGTTAACGGCCCCAATGAAGTCTGGTGTGGAGATGTGACTTATATCTGGGCGGGGAAAAGCTGGCTTTATCTGGCGGTGGTAATGGACTTATACGCGCGAAAAGTGGTGGGTTGGGCTTTTTCGGCTAATCCTAACAGCCAGTTAACGAAACAGGCTTTAGAAATAGCTTATTTTTCAA
>NZ_DASWOM010000096.1:0-1798 GCF_036398755.1 Acerihabitans sp.
ACCGCCTACGGTTATAAACCGGGGGCGATGATTTACAACACCAACCCGATACTTGACCAGGTCAATCAGGTCAATTCGCCGCTTGGCGTGGTCAGTATCCCCGCCGCGCAGACCGGCGTCCGGGACAAACAGGCGGGCTTAGCCACCACCAACCCCCACCCGATATTGAAGCGGTCGTCCAAGGAGGCGAAGCCGGTCGGCGAGAGTGCCATGCCTGCCGCTGATAAATATCCGTCCGACCCACCGCGCACCGATACGCCGCCGCTGATGAATACCATGCGCCAGGCGGATAAACCGATCCAGGCGCCGCAAGCCGCCCCGGCCACCGTTGTGCATGTCACGGTGCCGTATACGCCAACCAGCAGCCAGGGCATGACCCCGCAGGAAGTGGGGCGCATCGCCGCCAATGCCGCCGCCGATGAGCTGGATAAACGCCAGCGCCAGCAGCGCGCCCGTAGCCGCAGCAGCATGACCTATGAGGCCCAACCATGATGATGATCCTGGGGCTATTCGTGTTCACCCTGAGCACCGTCCCGTATCAAAACCTTAATCGTTCGCTGGAATACCGCTGGCCGACCAATAGCCGGGTGGGGCTGATACCGGCGGCGCAATTTCTCGGCCAGGATAACGACACTATTACACTAAGTGGCACGCTGTTGCCGGAGGTGACCGGCGGGCGGCTGTCGCTGCTGGCCCTGGAGACCATGGCCGCCCAGGGCAAAGCCTGGCCGCTGATTGAGGGCAGCGGGCGCATCTACGGCATGTTTGTGGTGACCGGTTTTAGCGAAACGCGCACGGAGTTTTTTGCCGACGGCGCGGCCCGGCGTATCGAGTTCACCCTTAACCTGATGCGGGTGGATGAAAGCCTGACCGCGATGTTCGGCGATATGAAAGCGCAGGCCGACGGCCTGCTGGGCAAGGCGCAAACGCTGGCCGATAACGCCAAATCCAAAGTGGGGGAACTCTGGTCATGATCACTACCCTGATGCCCTCCGCCGGGGCCACTATCGCGCCGGATTTCCGGGTGCGGATGAACGACAAGGATATCACCGCCAACCTGCGCCCGCGCCTGCTATCGCTGACCATCACCGATAATCGCGGCTTTGAGGCCGACCAGTTGGATATCGAGCTGGACGACGCCGACGGCCAGTTGCGCATGCCGGGACGCGGCGCGGTGGTAAGCGTATATTTGGGCTGGCAGGGCGAAGCGTTAACCGGCAAAGGCGACTTTACCGTCGATGAGGTGGAGCACCACGGCGCGCCCGATACGCTGACCATTCGCGCCCGCAGCGCGGATTTTCGCGGCACGCTGAATTCACGGCGCGAGGTGTCCTATCACGACACCACCCTGGGGGCGGTGGTTGAGCAGATTGCGGCACGCAATAGCCTGTCGCCGGTGATAGCGGACGCACTAAAATCCATCGCCATCCCGCATATTGACCAGACCCAGGAAACCGACGCGGCGTTTTTAACCCGCCTGGCGGAGCTGAACGGCGCGGTGGCGGCCATCAAGGCGGGCCGGTTAATGCTGTTTAAGCCCGGCGGCGGCAAGAGTGTGTCCGGCAAAGTCATCCCGCAAATAAGCATCGAGCGCCGCGACGGCGACCGGCATAACTTTAGCATCGCCGATCGAGGCGCTTATACCGGCGTGAGCGCCAGCTGGCTACATACCAAAGACCCGCAGCAGAAAAAGGCCAAGGCAAAAACCAAAGTGCAGCGCAAAAAGAAAGCGCAGCACCTGCGCGCCTTGCAACATCCCCAGGCCAAAACCACCAAGGCTAAAGTGATTAAAACGCCG
>NZ_DASWOM010000097.1:0-11243 GCF_036398755.1 Acerihabitans sp.
AGCACATAAGGAAAAGATAGAATGGCTAAGGGGCAATCTTTGCAAGATCCGTTCTTGAACGCATTGCGTCGGGAAAGGGTTCCGGTTTCTATTTATTTGGTGAATGGTATCAAATTGCAGGGCCAGATTGAGTCATTTGACCAGTTCGTCATTTTATTGAAAAACACGGTCAGTCAGATGGTTTATAAGCATGCCATTTCCACAGTGGTACCATCGCGTGCGGTGTCGCATCACAATAACAATCCGGCCAGTGGTGCCAGCAGCAGCAATTATCATCATGGCAGCAATCCTGCGGCGCCCGCACAGCCCCAGGAAAGTGATGACGTCGAATAAGGCGCATCCGGGCTAACCATACCGCGGTGCTTTAGCGTGTCGCTGACGCTAAGGCTCCGTGACAACTGCGGTTTATCCGTTTGAGAGGTTGTACGCTTGTTTGACCGTTACGATACCGGTGAGCAGGCCATACTGGTTCACATTTTTTTCTCACAAGACAAAGACACGGAAGATCTGCAGGAATTTGAGTCGCTGGTATCTTCCGCCGGGGTAGAAGCATTGCACGTGATCACCGGGAGCCGCAAGGCACCCCACCCCAAATATTATGTCGGTGCGGGAAAAGCTGCCGAAATCGCCGAGGCGGTTAAAACCAGTGGTGCGTCTGTAGTATTATTCGACCATGCCTTGTCGCCGGCCCAGGAACGAAATCTGGAGAGCCTGTGCCAATGTCGTGTTATCGACCGAACCGGACTGATTCTGGATATCTTCGCACAGCGGGCGCGTACCCATGAGGGCAAGCTGCAGGTGGAACTGGCGCAGCTGCGCCATCTCGCCACGCGCCTGGTGCGGGGATGGACCCACCTTGAGCGGCAAAAAGGCGGTATCGGCTTGCGCGGGCCGGGTGAAACCCAGCTTGAAACCGACCGCCGTTTACTACGCAACCGCATTACCCTGATTCTTTCGCGTCTGGAGCGGGTGGAAAAAACGCGCGAGCAGGGGCGTCGCGCCCGTAATCGCGCGGATGTGCCCACGGTATCGCTGGTGGGTTACACCAATGCCGGTAAATCCACCCTGTTCAACCGGCTGACCCAGGCGGGAGTGTATGTCGCCGATCAGCTGTTCGCCACCCTTGACCCGACGCTCAGGCGTATTGAGGTCGACGACGTAGGCGACACGGTGCTGGCGGATACCGTCGGTTTTATCCGCCATTTGCCCCATGATTTGGTGGCGGCGTTTAAAGCCACGTTGCAAGAGACGCGCGAGGCCACGCTGTTGTTGCATATCGTTGATGCCTCGGATGTGCGTTCCCAGGAGAATATCGCCGCCGTGGATGCGGTCCTGGCTGAAATAGACGCGGATGAAATACCGGAATTACTGGTGATGAATAAAATCGATATGCTGGACGATTTTGTGCCGCGTATCGATCGCAATGAGGAAAATGTGCCGGTGCGGGTATGGTTGTCCTCCCAGACCGGTGAAGGGATTCCGTTGCTTTTTCAGGCGCTGACCGAGCGTCTGTCGGGCGAGATTGCTCAGCACGAGCTGCGCTTGCCCCCGCAGGCGGGACGCTTGCGCAGCCGGTTCTACCAGCTTCAGGCGATTGAAAAAGAATGGATCGAGGACGACGGCAGCATGGGTTTGATAGTCCGGTTACCCATCATCGACTGGCGTCGTCTTTGCAAGCAGGAAAACGAGTTGGCGGACTATCTTGTCTGACCGTCCTTTGGGAACAAAAGCCTGAAGAATACTAATTAAGTAAAATGGAGCTAAACATGGCGTGGAATCAGCCCGGTAATAACGGACATGACCGCGACCCGTGGGGAAGCAGCAATAATAACAGCGGCAACTCTGGCGGAAATAATAATAAAGGCGGACGTGAACAAGGACCTCCCGATTTGGACGATATCTTCCGGAAGCTCGGCAAGAAGCTGGGCGGGTTTGGCGGCAAGAAGTCACCGGATAACACCGGCGGCGCCAGCGGTCCCGCGCGCGGGGGCCGCTATGTCGGGCTGGCCGTGCTGGCCGTGGTCATCATCTGGGCCGGCAGCGGTTTTTATACCATTAAGGAAGCGGAGCGCGGGGTCGTCACGCGTTTTGGCAAGTTTGACCGCCTGGTCCAACCCGGCCTGAACTGGAAACCCACCTTTATCGATCAGGTCGTCGCCGTGAACGTCGAATCGGTTCGGGAGCTGGCCGCCTCAGGCGTCATGCTGACCGCCGATGAAAACGTGGTGCGCGTTGAGATGAACGTGCAGTACCGGGTCACCGACCCCGAGCGCTATCTGTTCAGCGTCACCAACGCCGACGACAGCCTGCGCCAGGCAACCGACAGCGCCCTGCGCGGCGTGATTGGCAAATACACCATGGATCGCATCCTCACCGAGGGACGAACGGTGGTCCGAAGCGATACGCAGCGCGTGCTGGAAGAGACTATTCGTCCTTACGACATGGGTATTACCCTGCTGGACGTTAACTTCCAGGCGGCCCGTCCCCCGGAGGAAGTCAAGGCCGCGTTTGACGATGCCATCGCCGCCCGCGAAAACGAGCAGCAGTATATTCGTGAAGCCGAAGCCTACGCCAATGAGGTGCAGCCGCGCGCCAACGGGCAGGCGCAGCGTATTCTTGAGGAAGGTCGCGCCTACCGCACGCGTACCGTGCTGGAGGCCCAGGGCGAGGTGCAGCGCTTCTCCCTGCTGTTGCCTCAATACAAGGCCGCGCCGGAAATTACCCGCGAGCGTCTTTATATCGACTCGATGGAGCGTTTATTGAGCCATACCCGTAAAATCCTGGTTAACGATAAAGGCGGCAACAATCTGATGGTGCTGCCCCTGGATCAACTGCTGCGTAATCCGCCGGCGCCGGACGCCACCCGTAAGGATACCAGCGCCAGCACCCTGCTGCGCCTGCCGCCGCTGTCCGTCAACGCCGCGGGCGTGGCGGAGCCGGGCCAGACCGAAAACAGCGGTTCCAGTTCCGTCATGGATCAGCGCCGGGCCAACGCCCAGCGTGACACGACCACTCGCGTAGGGAGGGAATAACCGATGCGTAAGCCTTTAATCCTTATTGTTGTCGTGGTGCTGGTGGCGCTGTACGCTTCGCTGTTCGTAGTGCAGGAAGGCCAGCGCGGCATCGTGCTGCGCTTTGGCAAGGTATTGCGCGACAGCGAAAACAAGCCGGAAATCTTCTCGCCCGGTCTTCACTTCAAGATTCCGTTTATCGAAACGGTCAAAACCCTGGATGCGCGTATCCAGACCATGGAAAACCAGGCCGATCGTTTTGTGACCATGGAAAAGAAAGACCTGATTGTCGATTCTTACATCAAATGGCGTATCAGCGACTTCAGCCGCTACTATCTGGCGACGGGCGGCGGCGACGTGTCCCAGGCCGAAGTGCTGCTGAAACGTAAATTCAGCGACCGGTTGCGTTCCGAACTGGGCCGTCTGGACGTGAAGGGCATTGTGACCGATTCGCGTAACCGCCTGATGACCGATGTGCGCGAAGCGCTTAACAGCGGTACCGCGGGCGACGGCGAAGTGGAAACCACCGCGGCGGATAACGCTATCGCGTCGGCGGCGGCGCGGGTGGAAAGGGAAACCAAGGGCGCGAAGCCGGCGGTAAACCCGAACAGCATGGCGGCGCTGGGTATTGAGGTGGTGGATGTGCGCATCAAGCAGATCAGTCTGCCGGCCGAAGTGTCCGACGCCATTTTCCAGCGTATGCGGGCTGAGCGTGAGGCGGTAGCGCGTCGCCATCGTTCGCAGGGGCAGGAAGAGGCGGAAAAACTGCGCGCGTCGGCGGATTACGAAGTGACCCGCACGCTGGCGGAGGCTGAGCGTACCGCGCTTATCACCCGCGGCGAGGCCGATGCGCAGACCGCCAAGCTGTTTGCCGATGCCTTCAGCCAGGATCCGGCGTTCTTCGCCTTTATCCGCAGCCTGCGCGCTTATGAGAATAGTTTTAGCAGCAATAACGACGTTATGGTGTTGAGTCCGGACAGTGATTTCTTCCGCTTCATGAAATCACCGGCCACCACCACCACGCTCCCTACGGGGCGTCCATGAGTTTCACTGGCACGGTCGCCCTTTAACACGTCCGCTTTGCGATTCGTGCTGGCGGGCCCGCCCTGCCAGAGTTAACACGGTGTTGTTATCAAGCACAGGCCCGTTCGCGCGGGCCTTTTTTTTGAGGTCGTCATGAATCCTACTGTATGGATGGCGTTGGGGCTGGTGTTGGTGCTTGAAGGCCTGGGTCCGCTGCTGTTTCCCGGCGTCTGGCGCAAAATGATCGGCGCCATGACCACATTGCCGGATAAATTATTACGTCGCTTCGGCGGCGGTTTAGTGGTTGCCGGCGGTGTAATCTACTACATGTTGCGCAGTAGAATGGGAGGATGATCGCACAGATAAAAAACAGTCCATGCTGATGTTAAAAAGTACTGAAAGCCTGGGACTGAGATGTTAGAATCCTTTTTTAAGCAATCTGGTGAATTGAGAGATGGGTAAGAACGTCGTCGTACTGGGCACCCAATGGGGTGACGAAGGTAAAGGCAAGGTCGTAGACCTGCTGACCGAACGGGCAAAATATGTTGTTCGCTATCAAGGCGGACACAATGCCGGTCATACTCTAGTTATCAACGGTGAAAAAACCGTACTTCATTTGATCCCCTCTGGTATTTTGCGTGAAAACGTAACCAGCATCATTGCCAACGGCGTCGTGTTATCGCCGGAAGCCTTAATGAAAGAGATGGGTGAACTTGAAGCGCGCGGCATACCGGTACGTGAACGCTTACTGATTTCCGAAGCCTGTCCGCTGATCCTCTCCTACCATGTCGCGCTGGATATGGCGCGTGAAAAAGCCCGTGGCGACAAGGCCATCGGCACCACCGGGCGCGGTATCGGCCCCGCCTATGAAGACAAGGTAGCACGGCGTGGACTGCGCGTTGGCGATCTCTTCAACAAGCAAACCTTCGCGATTAAGTTGAAAGAAATCGTTGATTATCATAATTTCCAGTTAGTTAACTATTATAAAGTCGAGGCGGTTGACTACCAGACCATCCTGGACGACGTGATGGCGGTTGCCGACATCATTACCGGCCTGGTGGTGGATGTCTCCGAGCTGCTGGACACGGCCCGCAAAAACGGCGAGCTGATCATGTTCGAAGGCGCGCAGGGCACCTTGCTGGATATCGATCACGGCACCTATCCGTACGTTACCTCATCCAATACCACCGCGGGCGGCGTCGCCACCGGCTCTGGCATCGGTCCGCGTTATGTGGACTACGTGCTGGGCATCGTCAAGGCTTATTCCACCCGCGTCGGCGCCGGCCCCTTTCCCACCGAGCTGTTCGACGACGTGGGCGAGTACCTTTGCACCAAAGGCAACGAATTCGGGGCCACCACCGGCCGCCGCCGCCGTACCGGCTGGCTGGACGCGGTTGCGGTGCGTCGCGCGGTGCTGATTAACTCACTTTCCGGTTTCTGCATGACCAAGCTTGATGTGCTGGACGGCCTGAAAGAAGTGAAAATCTGCATCGCCTATCGCATGCCGGACGGCAGCGAACTCAAAACCACCCCGCTGGCGGCGGAAGGATGGGAAGGTATCGAACCCATCTATGAAAGCCTGCCTGGCTGGAGTGAATCCACCTTCGGCGTCAAAGAGTTTGATAAACTGCCTGAAGCGGCCAGGCGTTATATCCGCCGTGTCGAGGAAGTCACCGGCGTACCGGTTGATATTATCTCCACCGGCCCCGATCGCACCGAAACCATGATTTTACGCGACCCTTTTGACGCCTGAGCGCGTTTATAGCGTAAAACCAAAAAAATGTAATTCACCGGGCTTGTCCCGGTTTATTTTTTATTATCAATAAGTTATCCTCTCTTGAGCTCCTGTCTCCGCCCCAGCTGTTGACAAGTCTTATAGCCTGATGGGTTCCTAACGGTTACTCTTATTACCATCGTTTTCTTGTTATCCGCCATCTTGTCGCCAAACCTGCCGGTAGGTATGGCGGAATTGCGGTTAGCTGGATTTTAATTCTGAAAACCATTATTGATTTGTTGTAGTGCAGATGTAGTGCAGATGTAGTGCGGATGTGGTGCGGATGTAGTGCGGACGTAAGCGCAACGTAATCCAATCGTCCCAGCCAGCTGTTTAAAACAGGACTGCAGCAGGGCAAATGACCTTTCCACAGGTGTTCGGCGGCCCGGCCGGGTGAACATCATGTCAGGAAATCCGCCGCTCTACACATTATTGCTTGTTGAATGAAATCGGCACAGCAACCTGTTTTGGACAATGGAGGTAGCGCATGTCACAAGATCCCTTTCTCGAACGAGAGGCAGAAAAATACGAATTTCCCGTCCCCAGCCGGGAATTTATCCTGGCTCATCTGGCCAAACGGGAAACGCCCGTCAGTCGCGAAGAGTTGGCGCAGGATCTAGAGATCACCGGCGAAGATCAGGTTGAAGGCCTGCGCCGCCGTCTGCGCGCCATGGAGCGCGACGGCCAGCTGATATTTACCCGCCGGCAGTGCTATGCGCTGCCTGAGCGCCTGGATCTGCTGCGCGGCACGGTTATCGGCCATCGCGATGGCTTTGGTTTTTTAAGGGTGGACGGCAGCAAGGACGATTTCTACCTGTCGGCGGAACAGATGAAAATGGCCATTCACGGCGACGTGGTGATGGCGCAACCCCTGGTGGCCGATCGTAAAGGCCGGCGTGAAGCGCGCATCGTACGCGTGCTGGTGCCAAAAACCAGCCAGATTGTCGGGCGCTATTTTACCGACGCCGGCAGCGCTTTCGTGGTGCCCGACGACAGCCGGCTGAGCTTTGATATCCTGATTCCGCCGGAAGGCACCAGCGGCGCCCGCATGGGCTTTATGGTGGTGGTTGAGCTGACCCAGCGTCCCACGCGGCGCACCAAAGCGGTGGGCAAAGTGGTGGAAGTGCTCGGCGATAATATGGGTACCAGCATGGCGGTGGATATCGCCCTGCGTACCCATGATATCCCCTATAACTGGCCGCCGGAAGTGGAGAGCCAGGTCGCTGATCTGAAGGAAGAGGTGCCCGAGGCGGCGAAGCGCGGCCGGGTGGATCTCAGGAGCCTGCCGTTGATGACTATCGACGGCGAGGACGCCCGCGATTTTGATGACGCCGTATTCGCCGAAAAGAAACGCGGCGGCGGATGGCGCCTGTGGGTTGCCATCGCCGATGTCAGTTATTACGTTCGTCCCAATACGCCGCTGGATAATGAGGCGCGCGGTCGCGGCACGTCGGTGTATTTTCCCTCGCAGGTTATCCCGATGCTGCCGGAAAAGCTCTCCAACGGCCTGTGTTCACTGAACCCGCAGGTGGACCGTCTGTGCATGGTCTGCGAAATGACCATTTCTTCCCAGGGACGGCTCTCCTCCTATAAATTTTATGAAGCGGTAATGAATTCCCATGCGCGGCTGACCTATACCAAGGTATGGCAGATCCTGCAGGGCGATCGGGAACTGCGCGAGCATTACCATCCGCTGGTCAAGCCGATACAGACGCTGCATGAGATGTACCAGACGCTGGAGCAGGCCCGGGTACAGCGCGGCGGCATTTCATTTGAAACCGAAGAAGCCAAGTTTATCTTCAACGCCGAGCGCCGTATCGATCGCATCGAACCGGTGAAGCGCAACGACGCGCACAAGCTGATTGAAGAGTGCATGATCCTGGCGAATATCGCCGCCGCGCGCTTCGTCGAAAAAAATGACGAACCGGCGCTGTACCGCGTGCATGACCGTCCCAGCAACGACCATATCACCGCGCTGCGCACCGTCCTTGGCGAACTGGGCCTGACGCTGGGCGGCGGGATTAAGCCCGAGCCTAAAGACTACGCCGACATGATGACCATCGTCTCCGCGCGTCCGGATCACGAGATGCTGCAAACCATGCTGTTGCGCTCCATGAAGCAGGCGATCTACGACCCGGAAAATCGCGGCCATTTCGGCCTGGCGCTGCAGGCTTACGCGCACTTTACCTCGCCAATCCGCCGTTATCCGGATCTGTCTTTACACCGCAGTATCAAATATCTGCTGGCGAAGCAGGAAGGCGAGGCCAAAGGCCGCTCCACGCCCACCGGCGGCTGGCATGCCGAAATGGCGGAAATGCTGCAGTTGGGCCAGCAAAGCTCCATGAATGAACGGCGGGCCGACGAAGCGACCCGTGATGTCTCCGATTGGCTGAAATGCGACTTTATGCAGGATCACGTCGGCCAGGTCTTCAGCGGCATCATCGCAAGCGTCACCGGCTTTGGCTTTTTTGTCCGCCTCAACGATCTGTTTATCGACGGCCTGGTGCATGTTTCCACTCTGGACAACGATTATTACCGCTATGACAATATTGGTCAGCGTTTGATCGGCGAGTCGGGTGGACGGGTTTATCGCCTGGGAGACGTCGTGGAAATCAAGGTTGAGGCGGTCCATATGGATGAGCGCAAAATCGATTTCTCCCTCATCTCCAGCAAGCGCCAGCCCAGGGGCGCGGGTAAAACAGAACGCGTGCGCACGCAGCAGGCCGCGCGCGGCGCCAATGCCGGCGCCAGTAGCGACGGCAAGCCCGCGCGCCGTCGCCGCACCGGCGCAAAGGGGGCGAATTTCGAGCCGGACAGCGCGTTTCGCCAGAACGATGGCAAAGGACCCGGTCCAAAAAGCGCGCCGTCCAGGGCGGGCGACACGGGCCCGGCAGACGCCGCCGCAACGGATAACGCGCCTAAAAAGCCCTCGGCCGGCAAACCACGGCGCAGCCGGAAGAAAAGCGGCGCCCAAAGCAAACCGGAGCAGCAATAACACCCGCGTGCCGGTGACCGCCGCCGGCGACAATAATCCATGGGCCGACACGGCCCATACCGCGATAAAAGAGCAACATGAGCGAAATCATCTACGGCATTCATGCCGTTAAAGCTTTACTGGAACGCGACCCGCAGCGTTTCCTCGATGTGTATATCATGAAAGGCCGCGACGATCGCCGCCTGCATGAACTGGTGGTGGAACTGGAAGCCAACGGCATCGTTATTCAGGTAGCCAACCGCCAATGGCTGGACGAGACCGCGGAAGGCGCGGTTCATCAAGGCATCGTGGCCAGGGTGCAGGAAGGACGCCAGCTACAGGAAAATGACCTGGAGGGTCTGCTGGCGCAGCACGCCGCCCCTTTCCTGCTGGTGCTGGACGGTATTACCGATCCGCATAACCTGGGCGCCTGCCTGCGTAGCGCCGATGCCGCCGGCGTACATGCGGTTATCGTGCCGCGCGATCGCTCGGCGCAACTCACCGCCACGGCCAAGAAAGTGGCCAGCGGCGCGGCGGAAACCGTACCGCTTATCCGCGTCACCAATCTGGCGCGCACCCTGCGCATGCTAAAAGAGCATAACGTCTGGATCGTCGGCACCGCGGGCGAGGCGGATCATCATTTGTATCAAAGCAAATTTACCGGCCCGCTGGCGCTGGTGATGGGCGCGGAAGGCGAAGGCATGCGCCGCCTGACCCGCGAGCACTGCGATGAGCTTATCAGTATCCCGATGGCCGGGTCGGTCTCGTCGCTCAACGTTTCCGTTGCGGCGGGGGTTTGCCTGTTTGAAGCGGTACGCCAGCGCCAGCTTCCCTGAACCCTCCCGTCAAGCGCCGTTGATTAGCGGTACAAAATCGCCGCGCCGCGCCAGATGCCCGGGCTGAATTCTTCCGACAGCATAATAATCTGGTAATAGGTGGCTCCCCGGCCATTGGCCTGGGCGCGTATGGCGTCTTCGGCGTCCATCGGGCTGCCGCGCTCCTCAACGGTGACCCGGCCGATGATGGTCAGGGTGCCGGTCTGGTCGCGGCTGATTTCCTGCGCCTGGTCGGTGGGCGCGGGGGGCGCTACCGGTTTGCCCGTAAGCGCGCCGCAGCCCGCCGACAGCATACTCAAAATGAAGATCACAGCGAAGAGTGGTTTCATGGGTACCAACCGTTGATAACAAACAACCTTGACAGATAGCGGTAGTATAAAAGAATAGACGCGCAATAGGGGGGCAAAATGGTTGAAATGCATCAGGAGTCGGTCGGCGGCATCGAGGTTATCCATGCGGTGCCGGCGGGTAAACGCCGGTTGCCGCTGCCGACGATTTTCTTTTATCACGGCTATACCTCGTCAAAAGAGGTTTACAGCTATTTTGGCTATGCCCTGGCGAAAGCCGGATTTCGGGTAATCCTGCCGGATGCCGATATGCACGGCGCGCGTTTCGACGGCGACGAGCAGCGGCGCCTGGAGAACTTTTGGACTATCGTGCGCGCCAATATCGACGAGCTGCCGGCGGTCAAAACACATTACCAGCAGCAGGGCCTTATCGACGGCGGGCGCATCGGCGTGTGCGGCGCCTCCATGGGCGGCATGACCGCGCTGGGCGCCATGGCCCGGTATGACTGGCTGAGCGTGGCGGCGGACTTTATGGGGTCGGGGGATTATCTGCGGCTGGCGAAAACCTTGTTCCCGCCGGTTGCGCCGACCTCAAGCGCCGGGCAAAAGGAGTTTGAGCGCCGCATGGCTCCCCTGGCCGACTACGAGGTGTTCCATCAGCTCGACAAGCTGGCGAACCGGCCGCTGTTAATCTGGCACGGCGAGGCCGACCCGCTGGTGCCGGCAACGGAAAGCAGCCGGCTGTACCAGGCGCTGGAGGCCCGTGGCGGCCCTCATCAGGCAACCTATCTCACCGAGCCGGGCATCGGCCATAAAATTACGGTATCGGCGCTGGCGGCGGGGGTGGCGTTCTTCGTACGGCATCTCTCGCCGACGACCAATAAAAAAGCCCCACAAGGGGGCTAAATAATAAACAGACTTCTTTATCTTATTGGTCATTCCCTGGTGTTGGGGATTCGGACGCCGCCCGTTCCGGGCGGCCCCGGCTAAGTTAACGCGGCGCCGGGGCTTTATTGATAAATAGTATATGCCAGTGCGCCGGGGAGGGAAATAACACTTTATTGATTGATTAAATCAATTTTTTTGAACAAAAAACATACTATTTGAATAGTTTTTTTGTTAATTAATGCCTTTGTATATAATTACACTCCTATGCCGCCGCGTCCGGCGCGGATCAGTCCTTGTATTTCCCACCGTATAAATGTAAGATTGCGCGTCATTTTTCAGCCGCACAATTATCACGTTCCTTGCTTCCATGGGCCGCGGTTGACCCTGACAGGAGGCTGAATAATCCGTAAGGAGCAATTCTGTATGCGTCATTACGAAATCGTTTTTATG
>NZ_DASWOM010000098.1:0-17046 GCF_036398755.1 Acerihabitans sp.
GCTGGGAGCGGGTTTCACTTGCCGCGGGCGGCGGCGTTCCCTGTTGCCTGGTGCAGGCAAGCGATGAGAGGGCCGCTAGCCCGGCCCTCTCAACTCCCGGGCTGCCGGCAGATCGTGCGCCGCTGCGCGGTCCCTGGCGGCACAACATCCCGACTTTTGGACCGCACGGGACGCGCTCCCGGCGCGCCCCTTAGCTTGAGCCGCTCCCGGCGGCTCATCCAGCCGGGCTTTGTGCCGCCAGCGCACTCGATGCCGGGACAACGTCAACACCATCGTCTGCAACCCAAAAGCCGTCTTTATGTTATGGCAATATTTGAATGCCGGAAATTTGAATGCCGGGATTTGGATGCCGGAAATTTGAATGCCGGAAATTTGAATGCCGGAAATTGGAACGCCGGAAATTTGAACGCCGGAAATTTTGAATGCCGGGATTTGAATGCCGGAAATTTGAACGCAGGGCATAAGGGAGCGGGCCTTTGGGCCGGCATGGAGCGCGCTGACGGCGCCGGTTCCGCCGGCACGAGCCGCAGGACGCGGCGAGAGGCCCGTTCGCGCCGGGAGCGCGTACGGGACGGTGCCAAAGGCGGAAACCGGCGCCGGAAGGCACCGCTTGCGGCGCGCGATCTGCCGGGAGCGCGGGGTCAAGGGGATGGCGCGACTGCCATCCCCTTGTCGCTTGCCAGCGCCTGGCTCCCCATAAAATACCCCGTTTACGGCAAGCGAAAATACCCCAGGCCCCGCATATACCCGCCACCCGCGCAGCCCGCAAAAATCCACCAAACCGTCCGCACCCGGCAAGCGAAAATACCCCAGCCCCCGCATATACCCGCCACCCGCGCAGCCCGCAAAAATCCACCGACCCGGCATACGAAAACACCCGCCCCTTCCGTGCTATCGCCGTAGCTCCTTTACATCCACTCCCGGTATTCCTGCTCGGACAGCGAATCCATATGCCATTGGGTCACCTGGAGCAACAGCGCCATGCGCTGTGCGCTACGCCCTTCATCGGGTCGGATCACGCCGCGCCCGCCGATGGCGATAAAATAACGCTGATAAAACCGGCGCAAGCAGGCTATTTTCATCATGACATCCCCTATTCCACCCTTTCGACCCGGACAGTATCGGCCTAATATGTAGGAAGAAAAACAGATGACTTTTTAAGGAGTCTTCCTCATTTATGCCCTCTCCTCGCTTGCAACAACAATATATCCGCCTGTGGCAAAGCTGCCAGGGCAGGCCGTGTGAAACCACGCTGCATGAACTGGCGCGGGCGCTGAGCTGTACCCGCCGCCATGCCCGCACGCTGCTGAAAAACATGCGGCAAATGGGCTGGCTGGAGTGGCAACCGGCCGCCGGACGGGGCAAGCGTTCCCAGTTGATTTTTTATTATACCGGCCTGGCATTGCAGCAGCAGCGGGCGGAGGACCTGCTGGAGCAGGATCGTATCGAGCAGTTGGTCCAACTGGTGGGCGATAAGGACGCGGTGCGGCAAATGTTGCTTTCCCATTTGGGACGCAGCTTCCGCCGGGGCAAGCACATTTTACGGGTACTTTATTATCGCCCGTTGCTAAACCTGCTGCCCGGCAGTCCGCTGCGGCGTTCGGACAACCATATCGTCCGGCAGATTTTCAGCGGCTTAACCAAAATAAATGAGGAAAATGGGGAACTGGAAGCAGACCTTGCCCACCACTGGCAGCAAATTTCACCGTTGCAATGGCGTTTTTACCTGCGTCCGGGGATCCATTTCCATCATGGCCGCGAGCTGACCCCGGACGATGTGTGCCTCACTTTGCTGCGCCTGCGGAAAAATCCACTGTTTAACCATATAAAAAATGTCTCCAGCGCCATAGCCAATACCATTGATATCATGTTAACCGCCGCGGACAACTGGCTGCCCTGGCTGCTGGGCAGCGTGCCGGCGATGATTTTGCCGCAAGAATGGCAGACGATGCCGGACTTTGCCCGCCGCCCTGTCGGCACCGGGCCTTACGAGGTTATCGATAACCGGGACAGCCTATTGAAGATCCGCGCCTTCGATGATTATTTCGGCTATCGGGCGCTGATCGATGAAGTGAACATCTGGGTACTGCCGGAGCTGACCGCCGAGCTGAGTTACTCCGGCGTCCAGCTCCAGGCGGACAACAGCGGCCATGATGAATTGGAGACCCGGCTGGAGGAAGGCTGCTATTTCCTGCTCTACGATGACCGATCGCCGCTGATGCAAAACGACGATATCCGCCGTTGGCTGAGTGAAAATATCGATCCCATCTCCATGCTGACCGAAGCGGGGCCGGCCTATCAGCACTACTGGTCGCCGGCATACGGCATCCTGCCGCGCTGGCACCATAGCCGGGTCGCCGCCCCCAGTCCCAAACCCGCGGGGTTGCACAGCCTCACCCTGACGCGGTACCGCGCCCATCCGGAATTCGACGATCTTTGCCGCGCGCTGGCTGAGGTGCTGGCCCGCCAGGAGATTGCGCTGGTGGTCAATACCGTGGATTACGCCGACTGGCATAACGGTGAGGCCGCAAGCGACATATGGCTGGGCAGCGCCAATTTTTATCTGCCGCTGGACTATTCCCTGTTCGCCAGTTTTTACGAAATGCCGCTCATGCATCAATGCCTGCCGGCCGGCCTTGACCTCGCGCTGGAGGAATGGCGCGGCAGCGGTTTATCCATGGCGGAATGGTGCCGATCGCTGGTCACCGGCCACCGTCTGCATCCGCTGTTCCATCATTGGCTGATTTTGCAGGGACAGCGCAGCATGCGTGGTATCCGGATGAACACGCTGGGATGGTTTGATTTTAAATCCGCCTGGTTCGCGCCGCCGGATCCCCGGGCGATGTAAGCGGCGCTGTTAAGCCGGGGATAAAAGCTTTACACTTGAACCTGTTCTCAACGGGGTGCGAACCTCCCGGCGGAGTATTAGCCTGGACGCGAGCTGAGAGTATACCCGTCGAACCTGATCCGGCTAATACCGGCGAAGGGATTTGAGAGTGCGCTTTGCTGCCTCAAACGCCTTTGCCGCCTTTTTTTTCCAGGAGCGCGAAGTGTTGAAAAAATGGTTACCCTGCCTGCTGTTGTTAGCCGCCGCCCCGGCGCTGGCAAAACCCGTCCTGACGGTTTACACCTATGATTCCTTTGCCTCGGAATGGGGACCGGGACCGGCTATCAAAACCGCCTTCGAAAAACAATGCGACTGCGAGCTGAAGTTCGTGGTGCAGGAAGACGGCGTCGCCCTGCTCAACCGACTGCGCGTTGAAGGCAAGAACAGCGACGCGGATGTGGCGCTGGGTCTGGATAACAACCTGCTTAAAGCCGCGCAGGATACCCATCTCTTCGCGGCGCACAACGTCGATACCTCGCGCCTCACCCTGCCGGACGGCTGGCGAGACGCCACCTTCCTGCCTTTTGATTACGGGTATTTCGCTTTTGTCTATAACAAGAACACGTTAAAAAACCCGCCCAAAAGCCTGCATGAACTGGTTGACGGCCCGCAGGCGCTGAAAATCATTTACGAAGACCCGCGCACCAGCACTCCGGGCCTGGGCTTATTGCTTTGGGTACAACAGGTCTATGGCGATCAGGCGCCCCAGGCCTGGCGGCGGCTGGCGAAAAAAACCGTTACCGTCACCAAGGGCTGGAGCGAAGCCTATGGCTTATTCCTGAAAGGGGAAGCGGATATGGTGCTCAGCTATACCACGTCGCCGGCCTATCATATCAATGAGGAAAAGAAAGATAACTATGCCGCCGCCGCCTTCAGCGAAGGCCATTATCTTCAGGTCGAGGTGGCGGCACAGTTGGCCGCCAGCAAGAATCCGCAGTTGGCGCAGCAGTTTATGCGCTTTATTGTTTCCCCGGCCTTCCAGGAGACGATCCCGAAGGGTAACTGGATGTATCCGGTTATCAAAACCGCGCTGCCGGCCGGCTTTGACGTGTTGCCGGCCAAGACGCTGAATTTCAGCGCGGAGGACGTCGCGGCCAAACGAAGCGAATGGACCCAGAACTGGTTACGCTCCGTCAGCCAATAATGCCGCGCTGGTTATGGCCTGGGCTGCTGGCGGCGCTGCTGTTGACGGCCGTTGCCCTGGCGGCGGTCGGCGCCCTGTGGCTCAACGCGCCTGCGCCACAATGGCGCGCCATGCTGACGGACAGCTACCTCTGGCATGTGCTGCGCTTTACCTTTTGGCAGGCGCTGCTGTCGGCGCTGCTTTCGGTGCTGCCCGCCATTTTCCTGGCGCGGGCGCTTTACCGCCGTCGGTTCCCTGGGCGCCTGCTGCTGCTGCGCTTTTGCGCCATGACGTTGGTGCTGCCGGTACTGGTGGCGGTATTCGGCATCCTGAGCGTGTATGGCCGCCAGGGCTGGCTGGCGCAGCTCTGTCTTTGGCTGCATATCCCTTACGGCTTTTCACCCTACGGTCTGCGCGGGATCCTGCTGGCCCACGTTTTTTTCAACCTGCCGCTGGCCACCCGCCTGTTGTTGCAGGCGTTGGAGGCCATCCCGGTGGAACAGCGCCAGTTGGCCGCGCAGCTGGACATGTCCGGCTGGAATTTTTTCCGCATTCTGGAGTGGCCTTATCTGCGCCGTCAGCTGCTGCCCGCGGCGGCGTTGATATTTATGCTTTGCTTCGCCAGTTTCGCCACGGTGCTGGCGCTTGGCGGCGGGCCGCGGGCGACCACCATCGAACTGGCGATTTATCAGGCCTTAAGCTACGACTACGATCCTGGCCGCGCCGCGCTGCTGGCCCTGGTGCAGATGGTCTGTTGCCTGGGACTGGTGTTGTCAAGCCAGCGGCTGACCCGCGCGTTTCCCGTGGGGGCGACGCATTTTTCATCCTGGCGCAACCCAGGCGACAACCTGGCGCGCCGGCTGACCGACGCGCTGTTTATTGTCCTGGCGCTGGCGCTGCTGGCGCCGCCCCTGCTGGCGGTGGTGACCGGCGGCATTACCATCGGCATGGAGCGGGTGTTGTCGCAGGCGGCGTTATGGTCGGCGCTGCTGACCTCGCTGCGTATTGCCCTGGGCGCGGGACTGCTTTGCGTGACGCTGACCCTGATGCTGCTTTGGAGCAGCCGCGAGCTGCGGCTGCGCCAGCGTCCCTGGGCGGCCCAAGGGCTAGAGCTTAGCGGCATGCTGATCCTGGCGATGCCGGGCATAGTGCTTGCCACCGGTTTTTTCCTGATTGCCACCCATACCCTGGGACTGCCCCGTTCCCCTTATGCGTTGGTGATACTGACCAATGCGCTGATGGCCATCCCCTACGCCCTGAAAATCCTGGAAACGCCGATGCTGGATCTGGCGCAAAGATACAATCGTTTATGCTTGTCCCTGGATATGCGCGGCATCACGCGGCTACATTGGGTGGAATGGCGCGCATTGCGCCAGCCGATAGGCCGCGCCATGGCTTTCGCGTCCATCCTGTCGCTGGGCGATTTTGGCGTGGTGGCCCTGTTCGGCAATGAACATTTCCGTACCCTGCCGCTGTATCTTTATCAACAGATCGGCGCTTACCACAGTCAGGACGGGGCCGTCACCGCGCTGTTCCTGCTGGCGCTGTGCTTTTTACTGTTTACGCTAATTGAAAAACTCTCGGGGCTGCATGATAGAACTGGATAAAGCGACCTATCTTTACCAACATTTGCCGATGCGCTTTGACCTGCGGCTGGCGGCCGGCGAAAAGGTCGCCGTCCTGGGCCCGAGCGGCGCCGGCAAAAGCACCCTGCTCAACCTGATTGCCGGATTTCTGCCCTTGCACAGCGGCGTCCTCAGGCTAAACGGCCAGGATCACAGCGCCACCCCGCCCGCCCGCAGACCCGTTTCGATGCTGTTCCAGGAGCATAACCTGTTCGCCCATCTGACGGTGGCGGAAAATATCGGGCTGGGACTGCATCCGGGATTGGCGTTAACCCCGGCGCACAGGCAAGCGTTAAACGAGGTGGCGCAACAGGTAGGGCTTGAGACGCTATTGGACCGTCTGCCGGGACAGTTGTCCGGCGGACAGCGACAGCGCGCGGCGCTGGCGCGCTGCCTGGTGCGCGACCGCCCCATTCTGCTGCTGGACGAGCCGTTTTCCGCACTCGATCCCGCCCTGCGCGTGGATATGCTGCAACGGGTGGAAGCGGTATGCAACAGACGCGGCCTGACCCTGCTGATGGTATCGCACAACCTGGATGACGCCGTGCGCATCGCGCCGCGCACCCTGCTGATTGTCGATGGCAGGATTTATTATGACGGTCTTACCTCGCGCCTCGCCACCGGGGAAGCGGCCGAAGCCGCCATTCTGGGTATTTCGCCACGCGCGCCGGGCTAATGCCGCGCTTTATCTCGCGGCGTAATAAAGGCGGAACGCCACGGCTGCATATTGTAGGAATGCCAGCGCGCCGGCGTTGAAATAGCCTTGTGGTGGATAGCTAAAAATAGCATTCTTGAGCCGATTCACATTTTGATAATAAAATTATCATTAGTATATGGTAAAAATAGGTGCCGTTTGAGAAATGCCGACATGCAAAAAAGTGTCGTGACTGGTTTTATCATGGCCGGCAATGTTGGGCATGTTCAGTCTTATTATTGCAATACAAAGCACCCTTCACACCCGCAATGAACCACATTGCGCCAATGCTCGGGGAAATTATCATCGTACAATAAATAAGAAATGGCATACAGATGTTATCCACATTCGGGTTCCGCATGCCAACACCTGAATGTTAATTGCGGTATTTTTTACGGCCAGCGTCCCAACCTGCTTATAAGGGGCTGGGCCGCCGGCCGTTCGCATCCTGAAATCATCATTGAGCCCCGTTTTACGTCATCAATTATATCCACATCAAAGCGCCTGCCCATAACATTATGAATTTAATCTTAAACGATTACTTTCCGCCGCACAATCCAAGGATTACCATCGTTGCGCGTCTCCACTGCCTGCCTGGATCCAGCCGTTTGTCCGGGTTGTCCGCGAACTTTCCCGGCAAACATAAGCATTTTTTATCATCCGAAGGTTTTTTTTCTTTGAATTTAAAGAAAAATAGGATATTACGCATAAATAGCAATTTAAAGATAAGATAATCTAACATTAAGATAAATATTGACTTACTTCACACTATTGCCAGAGAATACTGTTTGATTTATCTCAATTAGAGTTTATATTAAATAAAATATTATATAAATTACTTATTCGACTTCCGCTTCTCGTATTGTATATAACCTACAATCGGCATAAATATTTTAAAAAGCCCATTTACAACAGCAGCATTCAACATTATGCGACAAAGGGGCAAAGTACCCCGCGCAAAAAAGGATGATAGATAATAGTGATTCCACTCATCTTTTTCCATTAGAAATTCTTGCTAACCATTAATTTATTCATCAGGAGATAATGCATCATCGATGGGAAACCCTTATGCACATTTTAATCTAGTTCAGGATAAACAACAAAATGACGGTCTGAATCGTCGCCCGTCAAAGGCTTTTTTATTATCGGGGGTTATCTATAATGAGTGATAAAATTCTCAAAAAAATTGACTTCTTTGCTCAGCAGGGGGTCAAATATACCAGCATCGTGTTTCAACTCAAACGCAACAATGCCGGAGCCTATTATTTTGCGGAGGCGCAAAAAATTGAGCACGAACTGAAATTCAACTTTGAAACAATGGGGGCTACCCCCTTATTCGACATATCCGCCAGTCCAAGGGATGACGCGGCCAGGGAAATGAATAAAAGATTCGGTTTGGATCGGTATTTTAAAATTAAGTTTTTTAATGAGAATGTCAACTCGGTTTCATATATAAATGAAATACTTCACGCTATTGCCTTATTCAGTTCAGTGGAGACGGTTTATCCCACCGCGGAACCCGTAACGCTCCGCGCCGCCAGCACTCATAACGGTTTTCAAGCCAATAAATCCGATCTTGATGATGAGCCGAAATCGCCTCAGAAAGCGGAAAACCATAATTTCATTCCTTTGCAGTATTACCTGTGGCCGGCCAGGCAATGCTTTAATAGTTTCCGCCTCGGCGGGGTCGACGGCACGGCGGGCTTAAACTATGCCGGCGGCAGGGGCGAGAATGTCACCATTATCACCAACGAGCCTGATGCCTGGTTTACCGGCCATCATAATCTGCCGCCGGAACGGGCGATCGTCGAAGGCACCGTCACGGTCGGCAGCGACAATACCGCGTCGGTAGGCGTGATGGCGGGACTGGAACTGGGGTATGGCATCCTGGGCATCGCCAGCCGGGCAAAAGTGGGTTATGCCGCCAGGGGGCTGCAATATTTATATAATCTGTATTACCGCCTTAAGGCTGGCGACGTAATCCAAATAGGCATGCAACACCAAGGCGGAAATATGTCTTATTATAATCAGGAATGTTATCTGCCGGTGGAATGTGAACCTGCCTGGTTTGATATGATTTCCGCGTTAACCTCTAAAGGTATTCATGTCATCGAGGCCGCGGGAAATGGCGCGGCTAATCTGGACCATCCGGCGCTTAATGGTAAATTCAATCGTAATCTAAAAGATTCAGGCGCTATTATCGTCGGCGCCCTAGACCCAAGAACGGGTTTGAGAGCCGCCTATAGTAATTTTGGTTCGCGCATCGACAGTTCTAGCTGGGGTGATTTTGTGGTGACCACCTCCTATGGTTATGCCACCTTGCTTAATAAAACCAATGCCTGGTATATAAATAATTTTTCCGGTAACTCCCCGGCCAATCCCATTGTCGCCGGCGTGGCGGCATGCCTGTCGAGTATCGCCATAGCCAATAAACAAAGCCTGACCGCGCTGCAATTTCGGGAATTGTTAACCAGCACGGGCACGGTGTTGGCGGAGAATTTTTCCTCGATTATCGGCACGCAGCCGGACTTGGCCAAGGCGATATATGCATTGTTTTCCAAGTACTGAATCATCAGGTCAAATCTTGACCACCTTCCAGAACTGAACGGCATATACCGGCATCAGAGGATGTGAAATAAGCGCTACCAGCGCCGCAACCGTCGCCAGCAGGCACAGCGGGGCCAGCCAGCGCAACCGCGACAACGGCAGCCAACGGACGAGGCGGTCGGCATTGTGTTTACCGCTTCGATGCCATCGCCAGCAAAGCCAGCCGGCCAGCCAGACCAGCAGGGCGACGCCCAACAACAGACCGCGGAATTGCCCGGAGCGCTGGCCGTCTGGAATACCAATCGCCACCCCGGCCAGGATGCCGGGCATAAAATAGGCAGGAGGCCAACTCAGGCAGCCGATAATATTGGGCAGCGCGAATTTCAGGGGCGGCAGGTTCAGCATCCCCGCCACCATGGGTACCAGCGGCCGGGTCGGGCCGATAAACCGACCGGCCAATATCGTCAGGACGCTGTGGCGATGCAGCGCGTATTCGATTTTATTAAGCGTTGCGCGGTGTTTTTTCAGGAACGACCAGCGTTGCAGCGATTTTTTACAGCCATGGCCGATAAAATAGGACACCCAGTCGCCAAGAAAACACCCGACGATACCCGCCGCCCAGGCGGGATAAAATCCCATCGCCCCGCTGCCGATAAGCGCGCCCAACGTCGCCATCATCACCGTGCCGGGTAATAACAGCCCGACAAACGCCAAAGATTCAAGGAATGCCACCAACGAGACGGCAAAAAGCGAAAAAGCCAATGACTGCGTAACCCAGTGTTCAAAAAAAGCCAGCATAACCCCCTCAGATTCATTTAACCGACGGATTGTCGGGGCTATATGGCCCGCGGGTCAATGTAACAATTGTATGCGGATTTGGCAGCGGCGGCGGGTCAACCGGCGCAACTGGACAAACACTGTATAAATAATCATAATTATCATAGCGCCTCAGTTAAGGCTGCGCTTCTTTTACTTTAACCGGATATCCAGACGCCATGCCAGACCAATCCCTGCCCGTTCAGGGTTTTGTCCTCACCCGCCACTGGCGGGATGCTCCCGGCGGCGCCGTCATCGACTTCTGGCTGGCGACCGATGGCGGCGCGCAAAAAATCAGTCTGCCGCCGCAGCCCGCCGTGGCGTTTATGCCGGCGGAGTGCGTGCCGCGCGCGCAAATGCTGGTGGACGCCATTCCAGGCTGCGAGCTGCGGCCCCTGGCGCTGCGTGATTTTCACCGACGCCCGGTGGTGGGCGTTTACTGCCGGCATTATCGCGATTTAGGCCGTTTGGAAAAACGGCTCAACGAGTCAGGCATTCCTCTGTATGAGGCCGATATCCGCCCTCCCGAACGTTATTTAATGGAGCGTTTTATCACCGCTCCGGTCTGGTTTGACGGCAATGTTCAGGAAAACGGCGTCATTACCGACGCTCGGCTCAAGCCGGCGCCTGATTACCGGCCCGTGCTGAAGCTGGTTTCCCTGGATATTGAAACCAATCGTTTCGGCGAGCTGTATTGCATTGGTCTGCACGGCTGCGGGCAGCGGCGGGTTTACATGCTGGGCGAACCCCCGGCCGCGGGCGTAGATCCCGCCGACGGCCTTGAATACGTGCCCACCCGCGCGCTGTTGATCCAGCGCCTGAACCTTTGGTTCGCCGAACATGATCCCGACGCCATAATCGGCTGGAACCTGGTGCAGTTTGATTTACGCATCCTGCAAAAACAGGCGGAACGCTATCACCAGCCTTTGCAGCTCGGGCGCGGCGGCACGGCGCTGGAATGGCGCGAACATGGCGTCAAGGCGGGACATTTTTTCGCCGGCGCCGCCGGCCGCCTGATTATCGACGGCATCGAGGCGCTGAAATCCGCTTTTTGGCAGTTTTCTTCATTCAGCCTGGAAAACGTGGCGCAGACCCTGCTGGGCGAAGGCAAGGCTATCTCGACGCCTTATCAACGCATGGACGAAATCGACCGGTTGTACCTGGAGGATAAGCCGGCGCTGGCTCGCTACAATATCAAGGATTGCGAATTGGTGACGCGCATCTTCGACCATACCCGTCTGCTGGCGTTCCTGCTGGAGCGCGCCACCGTCACCGGCCTGGCGGCCGATCGCAGCGGTGGCTCGGTGGCCGCGTTTACCTGGCTATACCTCCCCAGAATGCACCGGGCGGGCTTTGTCGCGCCCAATCTTGGCGATGTACCGATGCAGGCCAGTCCAGGCGGGTACGTCATGGACTCTCGCCCCGGCCTGTACGATTCGGTGCTGGTGCTGGATTATAAAAGCCTTTATCCCTCCATTATCCGCACCTTTCTCATTGATCCGGTGGGGCTGATTGAAGGCATGGCCGCCGAGGCGCCGGACGGGGCGGTGGAAGGTTTTATCGGCGCGCGCTTTTCCCGCACCCGGCACTGCCTGCCGGACATCGTGCGGGAACTCTGGCAAGGGCGCGAACGGGCGAAGCGGGAGGAAAACCAGCCCTTATCCCAGGCGTTAAAAATTATCATGAACGCGTTTTACGGCGTCTTGGGCGCGCCGGGCTGCCGTTTTTTCGACGCCCGCCTGGCTTCATCCATTACCCTGCGCGGCCATGACATCATGCACCGGACCCGCGAGCTTATCGAAGCCCGGGGTTATCCGGTTATCTACGGCGATACCGACTCCACCTTCGTCTGGCTGAAACAGGCCCATGACGGGGAGGAGGCCGATGCCATCGGTCAACGCCTGGTCAGTGACATCAATCAATGGTGGCGAACGCACCTGCGCGAGGCCATGGGGCTTGAAAGCGCGCTGGAGCTTGAGTACGAGACGCACTTCACCCGGTTTCTGATGCCGACCATCCGCGGCGCCGAGCTGGGCAGCAAAAAACGCTATGCCGGCCTGGTGCGGGACCGGCAGGGCGAACGCATGGTATTCAAGGGCCTGGAGACGGTACGCAGCGACTGGACGCCGCTGGCCCAGCAGTTTCAGCAGCAGTTATATGAACGCATTTTCCGCCGCCAGCCTTATCAGGATTTTGTGCGCGACTATGTCCGCCGTACCCTGAACGGCGATCTGGACGCCCTGCTGGTTTATCGCAAGCGTCTGCGGCGCAAGCTGAGCGAATACCAGAAAAACGTGCCGCCGCAGGCCCGGGCGGCGCGCATCGCCGATGAATACAATACCCGGCACGGCCGGCAGCTGCAGTACCAGAACGGCGGCTGGATAAGTTATATCATGACCGCCCATGGTCCCGAACCCCTGGAAATCCGGCACAGCCTGCCGGACTACAATCATTATCTGACAAAACAGCTCCAGCCGGTGGCGGATGCCATCCTTCCCTTCCTGCGGGATGACTTTGCTACGCTTATATCAGGCCAGATGGGACTGTTTTGATGCTAAAGTGATGTATTGGTAGGTGACGAAGCGACACTCATCCATTAACATAGCGCCTTTTCAGACCTCAACATCAATCTTGCCGCTTTTTTCACCGTCGTGGCGCCAGGCCGCGGCAAGCCGCGCTATTGCCGGTATTTTTGCCTAACATAACACCGAGCCGAGAATTTATGCCTTTTACCCTAGGTCAACGCTGGATCAGCGATACGGAAAGTGAATTAGGACTGGGAACTGTGGTAGCACAGGATGCCCGCATGGTTACCCTGCTGTTTTCCGCCATCGGTGAAAACCGTCTTTACGCCAGTGCGGACGCGCCCATTACCCGCGTGATATTCAATCCCGGCGATACCGTCACCAGCCATGAGGGCTGGCAGCTCAGCGTGGAATCGGTGCGCGAAGACAATGGCCTGCTGACCTACGTTGGCACCCGGGTGGATAACGGCCAGGCCGATACCTCGCTGCGGGAAGTGCTGCTCGACAGCAAACTGACCTTCAGCAAGCCGCAGGATCGCCTGTTCGCCGGCCAGATCGACCGCATGGACCGTTTTGCCCTGCGCTATCGGGCGCGCAAGTTCCACAGCGAACAGTTTCGCCAGGCCTGGAATGGCTTGCGCGGCATCCGCGCCAACCTGATCCCGCATCAACTGCATATCGCCTCGGAGGTGGGACAGCGTTACGCCCCGCGCGTGCTGCTGGCGGACGAGGTCGGCCTGGGTAAAACCATCGAGGCCGGCATGATAATCCATCAGCAACTGCTTACCGGCCGCGCCGAGCGGGTGCTGATCGTGGTGCCCGAGTCGTTGATGCACCAGTGGCTGGTGGAAATGCTGCGCCGCTTCAACCTGCTGTTCTCGCTATTTGATGACGAGCGCTACGCCGAAGCGCTACAGGACAGCGATAATCCGTTTGAAACGGAACAACTGGTGTTGTGTTCGCTGGATTTTGTCCGCCGCAACCACGAACGGCTGGAAAAACTGGCCGACGCCGAATTCGACCTGATGGTGGTGGATGAAGCGCATCATCTTTCCTGGAGCGAGGATGCCCCCAGTCGCGAATACCAGGTCATCGAACAGCTGGCGCGCAGTATTCCCGGGATTTTATTGCTGACCGCCACCCCGGAGCAATTGGGGCTGCAAAGCCATTTCGCCCGGCTGCGGCTGCTGGACCCGGATCGGTTCCATGACTATCAGGAGTTCGTCGCGGAGCAACAGCGTTATCGCCCGGTGGCCGATGCGGTAACCCTGCTGTTGAACGGCAAGGCGCTGGACAAAGACGCCAAAAACCTGCTGGCCGATATGATCGGCGAACAAAGCATCGAACCCCTGCTGTCGGTGGCCAATGGCGAGGATGAGCGCGCCCTGGCGGCGCGGCAAGAGCTTATCGCCATGCTGATGGATCGCCACGGCACCAGCCGGGTGCTGTTCCGCAATACCCGCCAGGGCGTCAAAGGCTTCCCGCGCCGCCTGCTGCATCAAATCAAGCTGCCGCTGCCCGCGCAATACCAGACCGCCATAAAAGTGGCCGGCATCATGGGCGGCAAACTCACGCTGGATGAACGCGCGCGCAACATGCTGTATCCCGAGCAGATTTATCAACAGTTCGAAGGCCAGAACGCCACCTGGTGGAATTTTGACCCCCGCGTCGAATGGCTGATGGAATTCCTGCTGCAAAATCGGCAGGAGAAGGTGCTGGTCATCTGCGCCCATGCCGCCACCGCGCTCCAGCTCGAACAGGTACTGCGCGAGCGCGAGGGGATCCGCGCCGCCGTTTTCCACGAGGGGCTGTCGTTGCTCGATCGCGATCGCGCCGCCGCCTATTTTGCCGCGGAGGATGACGGCGCCCAGGTGCTGTTATGTTCGGAAATCGGCTCCGAGGGACGTAACTTCCAGTTCGCCAGCCGGATGGTGATGTTCGATTTGCCCTTTAACCCGGATCTGCTGGAACAGCGCATCGGCCGCCTGGATCGCATCGGCCAGAATCACGATATCCTGATCTTCGTGCCCTATCTGGAGCAAACGGCCCAGGCGGTGCTGATCCGCTGGTATAATGAAGGCCTGGACGCGTTTGAGCACACCTGCCCGACCGGCCGCACGCTGTACGATCAATACTATCAGCAGCTGATAAGCTACCTGGGCGAACCCGCCCGGCTTGATGGCCTGGATGAGTTCATCCATGCCTGCCGCCGCGAGCACGATCGGCTCAAGCTCCAGCTTGAGCAGGGGCGCGACCGTTTGCTGGAGCAACATTCCAACGGCGGGGAACAGGCGCAGGCGCTGGCCGATGCCATCGCCGGCCAGGACAGCGACGCCGGGCTGGTGAACTTTGCGCTTAACCTATTTGATATCGTCGGCATCAACCAGGAAGATCGCAGCGACAGCCTGATTGTGCTCACGCCGTCGGAGCATATGCTGGTGCCTGATTTCCCCGGTCTGCCCGAGGAGGGATGCACCATTACCTTTAACCGCGAGCAGGCGCTGTCGCGGGAAGATACCCAGTTTATCAGCTGGGAGCATCCCATCATCCGCAACGGGCTGGATCTGGTATTATCGGGCGACAGCGGCACCAGCGCGGTTTCGTTGCTGCGCAACAAAGCCTTGCCGGCCGGCACCCTGCTGGTGGAACTGGTGTATGTCGTGGAGGCGTCCGCGCCGAAAAAACTGCAGTTGACCCGTTTCCTGCCCGCCACGCCGGTACGGTTGCTGCTCGATCAGAACGGCAACGATCTGGCCGGCCAGGTTGAATTCGAGCAGTTCAACCGCCAGCTTAACGCGGTGAAGCGCCATACCGCCGGTAAACTGGTCAGCGCGGTGCAGCCGGAGGTGCACAAGCTGCTGCAAGCCAGCGAAGCGCTGGTGGCGAAACAGGCCGGGGTGCTTATCGACAACGCCCGGCGGCAGGCGGATGAAAGCCTGAGCGCCGAACTGCATCGGCTGGAGGCGTTAAAGGCCGTCAATCCGGCTATCCGCGAGGACGAGCTGGAGACGCTGGCGTCCAACCGGCAGCAGGTGCTCGAGCAACTGGACCAGGCCAACTGGCGGCTGGATGCCATTCGCCTGATCGTGGTCACCCATCAGTAAGCAAAACACCCCCCGGGACGATGCTCCCGGGGCAAACCGGAGCAGCATGGAACCCTACAATCCGCCCACCGAACCCTGGCTGCATATCCTGTACCAGGACGCGCATATCATGGCGGTCAACAAGCCCAGCGGCCTGCTCTCGGTGCCCGGTCGCCTGCCTGAACATAACGACAGCGTCATGACCCGGGTACTGGCGCAATTTCCCCTGGCGCAGTCCGTACACCGGCTGGATATGGCCACCAGCGGCGTCATCGTCGTGGCGCTGACCAAAGCGGCGGAACGGGAGCTGAAACGCCAGTTCCGCGAACGCGAGCCGCGTAAGTCCTATATCGCCAGGGTATGGGGACATCCCGCCCAGGAGGAGGGATTGATTGATTTACCGCTGATATGCGACTGGCCCCTGCGTCCGCTGCAAAAGGTGTGTTTCGACACCGGCAAGGCGGCGCAAACGCAGTACCGGGTATTATCCTATGACGCGGATCTCACCGCGCGGGTGTTGCTGATGCCGATCACCGGACGTTCCCATCAGCTGCGGGTGCATATGCAGGCCATCGGCCATCCGATCCTGGGCGATGGGTTTTACGCCACGCCCGAGGCCAAAGCCATGGCCGGCCGGCTGCTGCTGCACGCGCAGGAACTGGCGATTACCCACCCGGCCTTCCATTCGCCCATTCATTTCCGCTGCGAAGCCGATTTCTGAGCGGCCCGCCATGATTGATGGGGCGGCGGCGGATCAGTGGAATCCTTTTTCGCGCTTGATCAGATCGTAGGCCGCCTGGATGGCCTGCGTTTTCTGCTTGGCCATTTCCATCATCTCCGGCGGCAATCCTTTCGCCACCAGCTTATCCGGATGGTGCTCGCCCATCAGCTTGCGGTAAGCGCGCTTGATGGTGATGGCGTCGTCGGTGCTGCTGACGCCAAGCACCTTGCAGGCATCCTCAAGGGTCGGGCCGCGCTCGCCGCCGGGCCGGTATCCGCCCTGCGCATACTCTCCGCCGCCAAACTGCTGTCCGCCTTCCATCATGCTGAGAAATTGATCGAACTGCACCCGGGAGATGCCCAGCTCCTCGGCAATCACATACAACACCTGCCGCTCGTTGGGATGTAGCGATCCGTCGGCGAATGCGGCCTGAATTTGAATTTCCAGAAACATCCTGACGAGATCGAAGCGCCCGAAGCATACCTGGCGGAACTCGCGCAGCGACGCGCGCAGCGGAAACTGGCTCTCCTTGCCTTCACGGAAGGCCTGCTGCGCCGCGGTGCGCGCGGCGCCGTCAAGCCGCAGGCGATCCATCATCAGGCTGGCGTTTTGGATATCCGCCTCGGTAACGCGTCCCTTTGACTTGGTCAGATGCCCCATGACCTGAAAGGTGGTGCGGAAAAAGACATTTTGCCGGGTTTGCTGATCGGCAAAAAAACCGCCGCCGCCGCCGCCCCGCGCTCCGCGCGCCTTATCTATCATGTGGCCTATCAGGAAGCCTAATACCACGCCCCAAAATCCTGCTCCGGATATAAAACCCAGAATAACGCCCAACACCTTACCCCAATACCGCATATACTCCTCAATTCATCATGCCGTCACTTCAAATTTGCTTTATCATACCTGTCATTTATCGCTGTGCCTAACGGTGCGCGGATAAACGGCGGGATTTAACACTGGCGCAACTCCGGTGAGTGAGATAGTCTCTGACCGTTTGACGGCATGAAGCCCAAGATGACGGAACA
>NZ_DASWOM010000099.1:0-22318 GCF_036398755.1 Acerihabitans sp.
GCGGGCCATCGAGAATTTTTTCCGCAAAGGCAATCTGTTTGCCCTGCGCGAACTGGCCCTGCGCCGTACCGCCGATCGGGTGGACGACCAGATGCGGGTCTGGCGCGACGCCCTTGGAGGCGAGGATAAAGTATGGCACACGCGCGACGCCATCCTGCTGTGCATCGGTAATCATACCGGCAGCGAAAAGCTGGTGCGCACCGCGGCCAGGCTGGCAGCCAGGCTCGGCAGCGTCTGGCATGCCGTTTACGTGGAAACCCCTTCACTGCATCGCCTGGCCGAAGCGCGCCGGCGCGGCATCCTGCGCACGCTGCAACTGGCCCAGGAATTGGGCGCGGAAACCGCCACGCTCTCCGATCCCAGTGAAGTCGGCGCGGTGCTGCGCTACGCCCGCGAGCACAACCTCGGCAAGATCGTCACCGGCCGGCGCCCGGCCAGACGCTGGCGCCGGGACAGCTTTGCCGACCGGCTGGGCCAGCTTGGTCCCGACCTGGATCTGATCATCGTGGCGCTGGATGAACCGCCGGCCGATGCCCCGGGCAGGCCGGCGGACAGCAGGACTATTAGCGACAAGTGGCGGGTGCAGCTGCGCGGCTGCCTGGCGGCGGCGGCGCTCTGCGCCCTGATTACCTTCGGCGGCCGCTGGCTGCTGCCCGGGGTGGATCCCACCAACATGGTGATGATCTATCTGCTCGGCGTGGTTATCGTGGCCCTGCGCTACGGCCGCTGGCCGTCGGTGGTGGCGACCGTGCTGAATATCGTGATATTCGACCTGGTGTTTATCGCCCCCACCGGCAGCGTGGCGGTGTCGAATGTGCAATACCTGTTCACCTTCGGCGTCATGCTGACCGTCGGCATCATTATCGGCAACCTGACCTCGGGGGTGCGTTACCAGGCGCGCGTGGCGCGCTACCGTGAACAGCGTGTGCGCCATCTGTATGAAATCTCCAAAGCCCTGAGCGGCGCGCGCGGCATGGATGACATTGCCCAGACCTGCCAGCGCGTCATCGACAGCACGCTGCAGGCGCGCAGCGAACTGCTGCTGCCGCAGGAAAACGGCGAACTGAGGGCCATCGGCGGCGCCAGCACCCTGACCGCCCTGCCCGATGGCGCCATTTCCCGCTGGAGTTTCGATAAGGGACAGCCGGCCGGCGCCGGCACCGATACGTTGCCCGGCGTCCCCTATCAAATCCTGCCGCTGAAAACCGCCGGCAAAACCTTGGGCCTGCTGGTGATCGAACCCGCCAATCTGCGCCATCTGATGATACCGGAGCAGCAACGCATGCTGGAAACCTTTACGGTGCTTATCGCCGGCGCGCTGGAACGGATGGCGCTGACCCGCAGCGAAGAACACGCGCGGCTGGCCGCCGAGCGCGAGGAGTTGCGCAATGCCCTGCTGTCGGCCTTGTCGCACGATCTGCGCACCCCGCTGACGGTCTTGTTCGGCCAGTCGGAAATCCTGACCCTTGACCTGGCGGCGGAAGGCTCGAAGTATGCGCCACAGGCCAGCCAGATCCGCCAGCAAACCTTAAGCACCATCCGGCTGGTGAATAATATGCTGGATATGGCGCGCATCCAGTCGGGCGGCCTTAACCTGCGCGCCGAATGGGTGGCGCTTGAGGAGGTGGTCGGCAGCACGCTGAACATCATGAAACCCTCGCTGGCCAACCGCCAGGTCAGGCTCGACCTGCCCGATCATTTGGTATTAATCAAAGCCGACGGCACGCTGCTCGAGCGGGTGTTCACCAATCTGCTGGAGAATGCGCTGAAGTATGCCGGCGACAACGCGCAACTGGGCATCCGCGCTTATGAACAACGCGACCGGCTGGAAATCGAGGTATGGGACAATGGCCCGGGCATTCCGGCGGGACAGGAACAGAAGATTTTTGAAAAATTCGCCCGCGGCAACAAGGAATCGGCCGTGCCGGGCGTGGGGTTGGGGCTGGCTATCTGCAAGGCGATAGTAGAAATGCACGCAGGGCAGATCCGCGCCGGCAACCGGCCGCAGGGCGGCGCCTGTTTTTATATCTCCCTGCCGATCGCCCAGGCGCCCCTGCTGCCCGAAGAGGCGGAAGAGACCCGGTAAATACCCGTTCACGGGCCGGCGTCGTTACAGCTGTTCGCCATTTTCCCCGGGCATCGGGCCGGTTGTCCCCATACCCTGCGCTGGCGAAGGGCGGCCGCGCATGCTACAACATAACCTCGTACCTGTTCCGCCGGAGTCGCGCATGCGCAAGATTATTATCGATACCGATATCGGCGTGGATGACGCTTTCGCGCTTGCCTACGCCGCCCGCCATATGGACATCCTGGGTATCTGCGCGGTATTCGGCAATGTCACCGTGGATCAGGCGGTTAAAAATGCCCGGTTGTTCTGCGCGAAAATGGCGATCCACACCGGTGTTTATCGCGGCTGTTCTCGTCCGCTGGCCCTTGATCCCACCCCGGTAAGCGGCAAGATACACGGCAAGGACGGATTGGGCGACGCCTTTGATAATCCCTATGACGCCTCGGCGCAGGACGGCATCCGCTTTATTATCGACAGCGTAAAGAAAAATCCCGGCGAAATTACCCTGGTGGCCATCGGGCCGCTGACCAATATCGCCACCGCCCAGAACCTGGCGCCGGAGATTATTCCGTTGGTGAGGGAAGTGGTCATCATGGGCGGCGCGTTCGGCACCCACGGCCATGCCGGTAACGTGACGCCTCATTGTGAATTCAATATCTGGAAAGATCCCCACGCCGCGGATCAGGTCCTCTCCTCCGCGCTGCCGGTGGTGATGCTGCCGCTGGACGTCACCCATGAAGTGTTGGTCACCGGTGAGGAAATTCGCGCAACCGGACAGCCGGTATTGACCGCCATTTCCCGCGGCTACCTGGATTACAGTTTGAAAAGCGAGGGATTCGAGGGCATGGCGCTGCATGACACCCTGACCCTGTCCTATCTGATCAATCCCGGCTGGTTCAAGGTGTCAACCTCGCCGGTAAGGGTCGTGACCGAAGGCCTGTCGCGTGGCCAGACCTTGCGCCGCGCCACTGCGTTTGCCACACGCTTTGATCCTTTTGTCGGCTGTGGGGTGCAAAAAATCTGCCTGGGCGTGGAGGCCGCGCCGCTAAAAGCACATTTTCTGCAGTCCCTGGGCGGGATGTAGCGGCACATCGTCGCAGCTTATACGTTGAGCGTTGGAATCCCGATACGATCGCGCCATTCACCTGATATCCCCTGGTTATGCATCAGATATTGCCAGGCGTCTTCAACCACGTTCGGAATATCCACATGGCAGATATAGTCTTTCCCTTTCGGACCATAGCCTTGTCTATCATCCCGCAGGCGGGGAATTTCGCCCAGTAACAACGATATAAAACGGTTTACCGGCCAGAGGCCATGGCTACCACGGGCGAAGCCGGTGCCGTTTATGCCGTTGACCAGTTGCGGCACATGAGTCGGCCAGTTGATAAAATGCGGCGTTTGGGCTGAATCAATCCAACAGCGGCGAAAGGTGGCGTCGGTCCGGCGCTGCAGCAAGGGATCCTGGATAAGAATGATATTTTGCGGCGTACATCCCCGTTCTTCCAGCAGGACGCGCGTAAAGCCGGCATTTTCGCCGGAATTGCGCGATGCGGTCTCCACAACAACCTGGTCCCCGGGCAGTTGCCAGAATCGGGTGGCAATCTCATGCAAGATGACGGCTTCCGGACGGCCGGCGGTGTCAATCGTCCGATAACGGGGGTGCCGCGTTATCGCCTCGATGAGAAACGAGGTGGAATGGCCGATGCCGCCGGTGATAAACAGGGGAATATGGCGGGCCTGCGCCAGCGCGCACGCGCCGTCAATGGTGGCTAATACCGCATTGCCCGCCAGGATGATGGCATCGGCGCTTAACCTGTCCCGATGGCGGGAAAAATCGTCAAGCGCCAGCCAGCCCGCAATGGTGTTCAGCGCCGTGATGACCTCGGCGGAAAGCGGCGGCAGCCCGGATGCGTTAAAAATATCGGTGTGCATATTTTATGTTTCTCCTTCGGGTTTCACTATAGCAGGAGAAATGACAGATAATAAAATACGGCAGGTCATGGTGACCTGCCGCTGTTGTTTTTGCGGTATTACCCGCCGCCTGAGCGACTCAGCTTTTGGCGAACGCGAGCAAGTCGGCGTTGAGCGTGTCCTGATGGGTGCTGGCAAGACCGTGCGGCGCCCCCTTATAGACCTTGAGCGTCGCATTGGGCACGATCGTTGCGGTCAGTTGGCCCGCGTGGCCTATCGGCACAATCTGGTCATCATCGCCATGAATGACCAGCGTCGGCACGTCGATTTTCTTCAGGTCGGCGGTGTAATCGACCGCCGAAAACTCATGGATGGAGGCATATTGCGCCAGGATACCGCCGGCCAAGCCCTGCAGCCAAAAGCTTTGGCGCAACCCTTCATTCACCTCCACGCCCTCGCGGTTAAAACCGAAGAAGGGGATGGCGAGCTCGCGATAAAAATTTGAGCGGTTATCGAACACGTTTTTGCGAATACCGTCGAACACATCCAGCGGCAAGCCGTTAGGCCATTGCCCGGTCGAGATCATGATCGGCGGAACGGCGCCGACCAGCACGGCCTTGGTGACGCGTGCCGTTCCATGGCGTCCGATATAGCGAGCAACCTCGCCGCCACCGGTCGAATGGCCGACCATAATGGCATTTTTCACATCAAGCTGGTTCAGTACATCGGCGAGATCGTCGGCCCAGGTGTCCATGTCATTACCGGTCGCGGGTTGATCGGAGCGGCCGTGGCCGCGCCGGTCATGGGCAATCACGCGATAGCCCTGTTGCAGCAGGTAAAGCATCTGCCCGTCCCAGGCGTCGGCGCTCAGCGGCCAGCCGTGCGAGAAGACGAAGGGCTGGGCATGCTTATCACCCCAGTCTTTGTAGAAGATACGCGTGCCGTCATTCGTTGTGATATAGCTCATGATACTTCTCCTTTGCGTGATGCGGGTTGTTGGAGCGTAGCGGCGATAGGGCGCCGCGACCCATAAGTGATACGTTTCAAGTGGATGGTGCTTAAACAAAAGCCTTTACGGGCGGCTGTGGAACATCAGGTCATCACCGGCTTGCGTGCCCTGCTTTTCCAGGTACTTACCGTACATTACCTGCGGCAGTTCCCAACGGGCAAGCGCGGCGGCGATGTCATTTGGCGAGGCGGCAAGCTCATCGGCGAGCGCCAGGGCATTCGCCGCCGCTTTCGCCGTGCTCGCCGCGGTGTGCGGCCTCGGGATCGAGGCTGCATCCCCCATTATCACCACGCGGCCGGACACCATGTCATCTACCGCAAGATCGCGGATCGCTTGGGCGAAAGGGTGCTCCGTCGCCGCCACAATGGCGCGGAAAGGCGGCGGCAGCAGTCGCCGTGCATCGTCCCGCAACCGGGCGACCCATTGATCCGCCAGCATCCCCTCGGGAATGGAGTAATCGCGTTCAAGGCCGTTGCGGTCGGTCATGATTTGTGCGAGCTGTCCGCTATCGGCCACCCGATACCAGACCCAGTTATACAGCCGATGGCCGGGCCGTACGTCATTGCCTTCGCCAGGCATCAGATAGCCGAGAATATGGGAGCCCGTATTGTTGGCAAACCCGAAATCGCCGTGCAGACCCTCGCGCGCGGCGGCAGGCATGGCCGCTTCCGGCACCAGTCCGCGCCAGGCGAGATAGCCGGCATAACGCGGGCGTATCCGCGGCCAAAAGAGCGAGCGCACCGTTGAGCCGCCGCCATCCGCCCCAATGAGCAGGTCGCCGCGCTCGCGGCTTGCGTCGTCAAACAGCGCGGTAACGGCGTTGGTTACAGGATCCTGCTCAATCCGCGCCAGGCGCTTGCCCTGATGATAATGCGAGTCACCGAACGCCGTCTTAAGGGTAGTATAGATAAGCGACCAGGAAGTCTGGGTCTGGGGAGCGAAATATCGCGACTGGATTGCGCCATCCGGCTGGAAAACCGTACGATAGGCTGAACGAACGCCAAGTCTGTCATCATTCAGGACAATGCCGCCGCGCCGGAATACCTCGATCACATCCGGCTGGAGAACGATGCCGCCGCCACGGCTGTCGAGATCGCGGGAGGAACGTTCGAAAATATCCACGTCCCAACCGATGGCGCGCAGCATGGTGCCGGCGAAGAGCCCCCCGAGCGAACCGCCGATGATCACGGCCCTGGGTGTTTTCTGATGCGTGGTGATGTTGTGCATAGCGTGTCTCCTGGTTGATGACCTCACTATGCTCCCGTTCATACATGGCGACAATTAGCGCATTTTAGCTATCATCTTTGCGTTTTACGCAAAGATAAACCATCCTGGTCGCCCGGTCTTCATAGCCAGTCGCAGGCTTCATCCCAATAGGGTGGGGAACCGAAATGGACGGCGAGGAAATCAATGAAACTGGCGATCTTCCTCGATCCGCGCCGGTTGGCCAGATAGACGGCCCAGACCGCGCCTTCCCCGGCGGCCGGCGAGGGAGTCCATTCCTGCAGCACCGGGACCAGCCGGCCGGCGGCGATATCGCCCCCCACCAGCCAGGTCGGCATTAGCAGCAGCCCGGCGCCGCCGATGGCCGCCTCGCGCAGCATTTCCGAGTTGTTGGCGCGCAGGTTGCCGGAAACGGCGACCTTCTCCTGCCTGCCGCCCCGGCTCAGCGTCCACCGGTTACCGGTAGCCAGGTAGTCGAATAACAGGCAATTGTGCGCAGTCAGGTCGCCTGGCTCGCGCGGCGCGCCATGCTCACCCAGATAGTCGGGACTGGCGCAGATAACGCGATGATGGGGCGCCAGCTTACGCGCAATCAGCGTGGATGAACCCGGCACGCCCAGCCTGAGGGCGATATCAAGCCTGTCCTCGACCAGATTGGCCAAGGCGTCGCTCAAATGGAGCTCAAGCTGGATATGGGGAAATTGTTGCAGAAAAACGGGGAGAGCGGGCGCAACGTGCAAACGCCCGAAGGCAACCGGCATCGTCACCTTGAGCAATCCGCCCGGCGGCCCGGACTGCTCGCTCGCCGACCGATCGGCGTTAACCAGATCCTCGAGTATCCGGCGGGCATCCTCGTAATATTGCCGTCCGGTTTCGGTCAGCGTAACGCTGCGGGTCGAACGGTTCATCAGCAGCGTGCCCAGGCTTTCCTCCAGCCCGTTCAACTGCCGCGTAAGCGAGGATGCCGCCACGCCCAGCCGTCTTGCCGCCGGTGCGAAACCCCCGTGTTCCACCACCGCCACGAAGGCGCTGAGCGCCGCGAATCTATCCATAGGTCACCTTTGCGCATCGCGCAATGAACTTTTCGACATGGCGCTGATTATCATCGTTAAGGTAATGAGTGACAATAGCTTAACTTCATTAGAGGAGATCCGTTATGTCCATTGCCGTGACCGTTACGTCTGACTTTATCTGTCCCTGGTGCCTGATCGGCCATCGCCGTCTGGCCAGGGCAATCCGCGCGCTTCCCGCAGATACGGGCGTGGAAGTGCGCTGGCAGCCGTTCGAACTGAACCCGGATATGCCGGCCGAGGGCATGGACCGGAAAGTCTACCGCGCGCTCAAGTTCGGCAGTTGGGAACGCGGCCGCCAGCTCGACGCCCAGACCGTTACCGCCGCACATGGCGATGATGTCGCTTTTGATTATGATGCGATAGAAAAAACGGTCAACACCTTCCAGGCTCACCGGCTGATGCGCTTTGCGCAACGGCACGGCGTTGCCGATGCGCTCGGCAAGGCATTGCTTTCGGCTTATTTCGAGCAGGGCCGCGATATCGGCAACCGCGCGACGCTTGCGGAGATCGCCGCAGAACAGGGACTGGACCGGAATGCCGCCGCCACTTTCCTTGCCGGCGAAGAAGAAAACGACGCGGTAAGAGCGGTTGAACGGGGTTTGCGGGATGCCGGCATTCGCAGCGTTCCCAGCATCGATATCGAGGGCGAGGTGATTTCGGGAGCGCAGCCGGTCGAGGTGTTTACCGATGCCCTTCTGCGCGCCGCCGATCGGGCCGGCGGGCGGGAGGCGGCCGGCGGGGTAAATGCGCCAACGCCGCATGTCCCCACGCCCGGCGCGGTCTGAATCCCAAAAATAATAAAAAAACGGCAGGTCATGATGACCTGCCGTTTTTCTTTTTCTGGTCCTGCCCGCAACAAATCGGGCAATACCCTCGGGAATGTGGTCGGCGAGAGAGGATTCGAACCTCCGACCCACTGGTCCCAAACCAGTTGCGCTACCAAGCTGCGCTACTCGCCGTACTGCATCGTCGTAAAAATGTACTGATAGGTTGTGGTGCGAAGAGAGGGACTTGAACCCTCACGTCCGTTAAGACACTAACACCTGAAGCTAGCGCGTCTACCAATTCCGCCACCTTCGCATGGCCACTAATGTTGGGGTGACTGATGGGGCTCGAACCCACGACAACTGGAATCACAATCCAGGGCTCTACCAACTGAGCTACAATCACCATTACTGATACTGCTTACCGCAACGTGACGAAACTGCTGACACGGCACTTGCGCACAAATTATGGTGCGCCCGACAGGATTCGAACCTGAGACCTCTGCCTCCGGAGGGCAGCGCTCTATCCAGCTGAGCTACGGGCGCTTAGCGCCGTTGCGGGTGGGGATAGTACGGAATCGCGGCCTGACTGTCTAGTGCTTTTTACTACTTTTGCCGGGTTTAATAACCCTTTGCTCATTTCCTGCCCGCTTAGCGGGTTTTCCCGGCCGTAAAACGCGATGCGCCATGCTTTTCGGCTACTTAACCCCGGTCGGGCGACACCGCGTCTACAGCCGTCCGCTAATATAGTAACCGACAAAACGCAATAATTTCAGCTGGCGGCGTAAGCGGCTGGGCTGGCTGAACAGGCGGTACAGCCACTCCAGGCCCAGGCGCCGCCAAACGAGGGGGGCACGCTTTACATGGCCGGTAAAGACGTCGTAGGTGCCGCCTACGCCCATATAAAGGGCGTTTGGATAGCAGGCGCGGCAATCACGCATGATTATTTCCTGCCTGGGCGACCCCATGGCCACGGTAACGATGGCGGCGCCGCTGGCCCGCACCCGGGCGAATAATGATTCCTGCCCCGCCGGGGTAAAATAGCCGTCATGCATCCCGACGATATTAACGTTCCATTGCGCGCGCAGCCGCTCGGCAGTCTGTTCAAGCACCGCCGGCCGGCCGCCGATAAGAAATACCGCCGTGCCCTCCATGCCGGCCCGCGCCATAATGCCTTCCCACAGATCCGCGCCCGCGATGCGCGCCACCTGGGCGTGGGGATATTTGCGGCGGATCGAGCGCACGATACTGATGCCGTCGGCATATTTGTATTCCGCCTCGGCCAGCAGCTGTGCAAGCGCGGCATCCCGCTCCGAGGTCAGGACCTTTTCCGCGTTGATGGCAATCAGGGTGCCGGTCCTGACCCGTCCATCGGCAAACAGGTAATCGACGCAATGCCGCTCGTCGCGAAAGCCCCAGATGACCAAACCGCGAATAGGGTACTGGGCAATCCCATCCTGATTTTCCATTTATTATCCTTCGAGGGGATGACCCGATTACGATGCCGCCGTGGCCCCGCGCGCGCGCCTGGGCCGGATCAATCCCGCGCGGTTAAGCAGCCAAAAGAGCAGTTTTGCCAGCATCAGGCACAGGCCGAATATCAGGGCGAAAAACACGACGCGCGACGTAAAGGCATCCAGTCCCTCGCGGGCCAGGACTATTATATTGAACACCGCGCCAAAACAAAATGCCTGCAATACCGCCGAACGGTAGCGGTCCGGGGCCGCCTTGCCCCGTTCATACAGGTTATCGAAGCCCTTCAGGATAAGTCCCACCATCACGGCGCCGAGAGGGATAAACGCCACGCCGCCCATCACCACCAGCGAACCGATAAGCGTGGGTGAAATCGCCAGGCCGGAATGATTGCCCAGCACTTCCCAGGTGAAATAATTGGCGGTATTGAGCACCAGGCCGGGCCGGTCCGGCCACAGCCAGCCGGGGATAAACACGTAAAAATCGCGCACTATCGGCGCCAGCCCCTGGAAGGCTATTTTCGGGTAGTTTTGCAACAGCAGCGCCAGGTTTTCCCATGGGGAAAACGTATCGCGCGTCAGGTATAAAAACGTGTAAAACCCCTCGTCGCCGCTGACGTTCAGGCCGTAACGCTTTAACGCCAGCCAGAACATGCCGGCCACGGCGACCAGGCCGGCGGCTCCCAGCGTCCACAGGCTTATCCAGCCGCGCTGGATGCCGATAAACAAAAACAGGGCAAAGGCGATGATGATATTGGCCCGGGTGCCGCCGACCACCATATAGGTAAAAATCCCGAAGGCCACGGTGCCGCACAAAAATAATAGCCAATTGCGCCGGGTGGGATTAAGGAAATAAATAATCAACATTGCCGGGATAAAAAAATAGAAAAAGCGCTTCAGCGCCACCCCGGTAACGTCGCGGGAAAAAATCTGGCTGTAGGACTGCAGGCGGAATAATAGAAAGCCATTATGCATGAAAAATACCGCCACCGTGCCGACGGCGGTCAGCGCCAGCAGGATCCAGGTTAAATGCGTCTCCACCCGGTTCAGGGACAGTACCGGCCTGCCGGCGGACCGGGAAGAGGGAAACCAGCGGATTTTATAGCTGACATAATAAATACCGTAAAACGCGGTGGCGGCCAGCAGCGCTTCCATCAGGTTTTGTACCGGCGCCACCTGGACATTGAAGCGAAACGCCAGGATGCAGGTCAGCGGAAAACCCAGGTAGAAGGTCAATAAATAAAGCAGCGAAAAAAAGACGTTGAAATTAAACCGCACGCGGCGAAATTCCCGATAGGTCAGGGACAGCACCAGCAGCACCGAGAGCGTATACACCACCAGCAGCCCGCCGAACTGGCCCAGGGTCATAAGCCAGTCCCCGCGGCTACGGCCAGCGCCTGGCGCCACCCTTGCATATAGTTGGGATAAAAAAAAGCGATACGCCCCCGATCCACGCCGGCCAGCCCGCGTTGCGCCTCGCGCACCGCGGTCGCGTCGATGGCGTCGCCGTGCAGCAATACCGGCACCCGCCCGGCGGCCAAATCCTGCCTGAAGGGATTAAGCCGGCTCAGGACAAAAGGCACGCCGAACTGAATCAGCAGGCAAAGCGTGCCGATGCCCTGCTGGCGATTAAACAGAAAATAGCCCAGGTCGCATTGACGCAGTATCGCCAGGTAAGCATCAAAGGCCACCGGCGCCGTGAGCAGCTCCAGCCGGTCGGGCGGGAAGAATTTTTCGCCCTGCGCGCGCACCCGGGCGATATACGCCTCGTTATTGGCCGGATACCCCAGCGGCACGATCACCCGCACATCGGCGCCGAATTGACGGTAAATCGCCGCCAACGCCTCCAGATGGCGGTTGGCGGCATCGCCGGAATTGCCCACCAGCACGGTGAGGGTTTTATCCGGCGCGGCCGGCGGCCGGTCAAAACGCAGCGCCGGATCCATGCGGGTGGGGAAATACAGCGGCGATGTGTCGACATGGGGATAACGGGGCCGGTATACCGAAAGATCGCCCAGGGTGGCGAAAACATGGCCGACCCGTCCCTGAGCGCGGCGGCGCAACAGATAAAACAGTCGGTGTTTCAGGTTATTTGACTCTTCATACAGATCCGCACCCCAAATATGCCAACTGACCCGGGCGGCAGGCAGTTTACCCACCAGCAGGGCCAGCCAAATCCGCGGATTGAATTGCCCGTGCAGCAAAAATCGCGTCGCCGGCTGGGCGGCGGCCAGGCCGACCACCGCCCGCGCCAGCGCCCGTTTATCGCCATAGGTATCCACACGCAGGCGCGAAAGACCCTGGAAAGGCGTGCCGTCGGCGGCGGCCACCATAAAATGGAAGCGTTCTCCGGCGGCGAGATCGCCTGCCAGCTGGTCGTTAAAAAAACGCAGCGCCGTCAGGTTATGATGCGGGATATCCGCGCCAAGCACATGGATTAACTGGGTCATTTTTTCCTGCAATAAAGAAGAAATACCGCGCTACAAAGCAAAAAATAGACCATATAGGTCGCCATATAAGCCTGCGTCGCGCCAAGCGCGCCATGGCGGGGGATCAGGGCGTGGGAAAAACCGGTCAATAATATAAACTGGCTGATTTCCGTCAGCAGGTAAAAACGCAGCGAGGCCCTGGCGATCACCAGATATCCGTAGACGTAAGCACCCACTTTCAATACATCGCCCACCAGTTGCCAGGCAAACAGGTCGCGCATCGCTTCGAACTGCGCGGAAAACAGCAGGCGGATGGCAACATCCCTCAACATCCATAACACCAGGCTGACCGCCGCCACCGCGGGCATCACAAACAGCAGTGAACGCCTGATTTCCCGGCCGACGGCGCGCTTATCGCTTAAACGCGATAGGGTCGGCAGCAGGTAAACGGTGAAAGAGGCGGTAATAAACTGCAAATAGGCATCGGAAATGCTGCTCACCCCCTGCCAGAGACCCACCTCATTCCAACTATAGCGCTGCGCCAGGAGATTACGCATCATAATATAGGCCAGCGGCAAGGTGAACGACGTCATCAACGCCATCAGGGTAAATTTGCCCAGTTGGCCGGCCAGCGGCCGATCCCAGGCAGGGCGCAAATCCCCCGGGCGGATCAGCCGCCGCCGGGCCACCACCATGGCCGCGGGCAGCAGCGTAACGGCCGGGACCAGCGCCAGCCCGACCAGCGCTCCCGGGTAGCCGCCCAATTGATAACAGAGAAAAAAAGCGCCCGCGCCCAGCACGCTGCCGCCGCTGACCGCCAGGGCGTTGCCGGCGGCGTCGCGAAAGCCCTTCAGTATGGCCAGCATCAGGTTGGCATATGCGATACCCAGTTGGATAAATGCCACCGCCCGCACCACGTCGGCATAGCCGTCATGGCCGAACAGCCCGCGGCTTATGGGACCGGCGCACGCCAAGAAAATCACCGCCAAAAGAGTGGAGAACCCCAGCACCATGGCCGAGCCGGTGCCTAACACCGCGCGCAGCCGCTCCGGCTGATCCTGGAACTGCGCCACGTATTTGGTCATGCCGTTGAAAATGCCGGCGCCGGACAGCACGCCGAGCACGGTCACCAGTTGCCTGAAATTGCCCGCCTGGCCGACGCCGGACGGTCCGAAAGAGACCGCCAGCAGTTTGACCACCAGCAGGCCGACGCCAATCTTGATAAGCGTCGAGCCGGCGGTCCATAGCGAGGCGCGGGCCAGGGACATATCAGGCGAAGTACCGGTTAATCGCGCTGATGACCAGGGATTGATGTTCGTCGCTCAGGTTGTAGAACAACGGCAGCCGCACCAGACGCCGGCTCTCTCGCGTGGTATGGCGGTCTTCACCGTTAAAACGCCCGAAACGCAGCCCGGCCGGGCTGTCGTGCAGCGGAATATAATGGAAAACCGTCAGGATATCCGCCGCTTTCATATGATCGATAAACGCCGATCGATCCGCGATATCCCGCAGTTTGATATAAAACATATGGGCGTTTTGCCGGCAGTTTTCCGGCACAGTCGGCAGTTCGATACGTCCCTCGCGCGCCAACGGCAGCAGCGCGTCGCGATAGCCGTTCCACAGCGCCAGACGGCGGCGATTGATGATATCGGCCGCATCCAGCTGCCCCCACAGGTAGGCGGCCTGCAAATCGGCCATCAGGTAGCTGGACCCGATATCCCGCCAGGTGTATTTATCCGTCTGTCCGCGAAAAAACTGGCTGCGGTTGGTGCCTTTTTCCCGCACGATCTCCGCGCGGTCAATCAGCCCGGCATCGTTTATCATGGTGGCGCCGCCTTCGCCGCCGGCGGTGTAGTTTTTGGTTTCATGGAAACTGAAACAGCCGATATGCCCCAGGGTACCGAGCGGCTTACCCTGATAGGAGGACATCACGCCCTGGGCGGCATCCTCGATCACCGCCAGACCGTATCGGGCGGCCAGCGCCATGATGACATCCATCTCGCAGGCGATACCGGCATAATGCACCGGCACGATAGCCCGGGTTTTATCGGTGATCGCCGCCTCGATAAGCGTTTCATCCATGTTCATGGTGTCGGGACGGATATCGACGAAAACAATGGTCGCGCCGCGCAGGACAAACGCGTTGGCGGTGGAGACAAAGGTATAGCTGGGCATGATGATTTCATCACCCGGCCGGATATCCAGCAGGATGGCCGCCATTTCCAGCGACGCGGTGCAGGAAGGCGTCAGCAGCGCTTTCGGGCAACCAAAGCGCTGTTCCAGCCATAGCTGGCAGCGCTTGGTGAAATCACCGTCGCCGCACAGCTTGCCGCTGCCCATCGCCGTGCGGATAAAATCGATTTCACTTCCCACCACCGGTGGGGAATTGAACGGGATCATAGTGTCACCTGTAAAACCAGTATGCGGTGCCGTCAACGTTGGCGCCACATGCGATGTAGAGCCGCAGCGCGGCAAGATTGCCGGTCTGGGTGGCCACCCGCAGGCGGGATATCCCCTGGGAGCGGCACCACGCCAGCGCGCCGGCGAAAAGGGCGCGGCCAATGCCCCGCCGCGTATAAGCCGGGGCCACCGCCAGCAGGCCGATGCGCGCGTCATTCACGTCAAGTCGCCTGAGCGTCACCATGCCTTCGATGGCGTCGGGCCGGCCCTTGACCAGGCAGAAATTATCAAAAGTACCCAAGATAGCATTCTGTGCCCAAACGGCGTAGAAACGGCGGCATTCCCGATCGGGGTACCAGGGCTCGCGGAACCGGCTTAACCTGAATGCCGACGCCGCCAGCCGGCTGACCGCAGCGATGTCCCCCTGCCCGGCAACACGCAGCGGGGCGGCGTCATACGGGACGATGTCGGACAAGCGCGCCGCGCCGGCCATCAAACCCTCATGATCGCCGGCCGCCCCGCCCTGCGACGGCACCCGCAGGCTGCAATCTATCTCGCCGTCCACCAGCCGGAATCCCAGCGCCGCCAGCGCATCCGCCTGCTGCGGACGATCGGCGGCCACCTTGGCCTGCACGACCTGGAACGCGTCCAGGGCGGCGGAGGTCAAGGTCGCGGCGGCGGGATCGAGTATCATCCTGCCGCTGGCAACCTTGAAGAAATCACTTTCCCATACCAGCGGTTCAATAACGGCATGCATGTCCATAGGATCCACCCGATGCGGAACGGCCGAAGCCGGGGTTTCAGCTTAGCGCCAGACACCTTTGGTATCGATAATCCAGCGTTGTGTAATGTCGGCCGGGGGCCGCGCCCGGAACTGGCGGTGATCCACCAGCATCACCAGCACATCGGCGGTATCCAGCGCCTGGTCCAGTCCGGCCAGGGTGGCCAGGTCCGCAAGCGTCGCGGGCAGTTGCTCCACGTTCGGCTCGACCGCCAGGGTCTTGCCCACATGCCATTGGGCTATCAGCCGGGTAATGGCGACCGCCGGGCTTTCGCGCAAATCATCAATATCCGGCTTGAACGCCAGCCCGAAACAGGCGATGGTCACCTCAGCGGCGCGTTTGCCGCCGTGCGCCAGGCAGTCCGCCACCGCCGCCTTCACCCGGTCCACCACCCAGATCGGTTTATCATCGTTAACCATCCGGGCGGTATGGATAAGCCTGGCCTGGCCTGGATTCTGCGCGACGATAAACCAGGGGTCGACCGCGATACAATGCCCGCCGACCCCGGGACCGGGTTGCAGGATATTCACCCGTGGATGCCGGTTGGCCAGGCGGATAAGTTCCCAGACATTAATATCCTGGTCGGCGCAAATCAGCGACAGCTCGTTGGCGAAGGCAATATTGACATCCCGAAAGCTGTTTTCGGTCAGCTTGCACATTTCGGCGGTGCGGGAGTTAGTGACCACGCACTCTCCTTCCACGAAAATCTGGTAAAGCTCACTGGCCCGCGCCGAGCAGCGCGCGGTCATGCCGCCGATGACGCGATCGTTTTTTATCAGTTCGGCCATGATTTTGCCGGGCAGCACGCGCTCGGGGCAGTAGGCGATATTGATATCGGTTTCCTCGCCCGCGGTTAAAGGAAATTTCAGGTCGGGGCGCGCCTCGGCCAGCCATTGCGCCATTTGCTCGGTGGTGCCTACCGGCGAGGTGGATTCCAGAATGACCAAATCGCCGGTTTTGAGCACCGGCGCCAGGGAGAGCGCCGCCGCGCGCACATAGTCAAGATCGGGCTGGTGCCCGGCCATAAACGGCGTCGGCACCGCAATCAGGAAGGCATCGGCCGCCACCGGCCGGGTCACCGCCGTAAGATATCCTCCGTCGACGGCGCGTTTGACCACCTCGGCCAGGTCCGGCTCGACAATATGAATCGCACCGCGGTTAATGGTCTCCACCGCGTGCTGGTTCACGTCCACTCCCACCACTTTTTTGCCGCGCGAGGCAAAGGCGGCGGCGGTGGGCAGGCCGATATAACCCAGGCCGATAACGGAGATATGGTCAAAACTCATACTTTCACCTGATTATTCTTTAACGCGTCAATAATTCGCCGGCAGGCCTGGCCATCGCCATAGGGGTTATGCGCACGGCTCATGGCCAGATATTCATCGGCGTCGGTCAACAAATGGGAGACCGCCGCCTGGATGGTTTTAGGGTCGGTGCCCACCAGCCGCACGGTGCCGGCCGCCACCGCTTCCGGACGCTCGGTGGCGTCGCGCATCACCAAAACCGGTTTACCCAGGGAGGGTGCCTCCTCCTGGATGCCCCCGGAATCCGTCAGGATCATATAGGCCCGGTCCATCAGATAAACAAACGGCAGGTAATCCTGCGGGTCGATCAGTTTAATATTGGATATTCCGCTTAAAATGCGGTTGACCGGCTCGCCGACGTTGGGGTTAAGATGCACCGGATACACCACCTGCACCTCGGGATGATGCCGGGCAATATGGGCCAGCGCGCTGCAGATGCGTTCAAAGCCGTCGCCAAAGCTTTCCCGCCGGTGGCCGGTAACCAGGATCATCTTTTTTTGCGGATCGAGAAAATCGTAACGCTGTTCAAGCGAGGCGCGCAGCCCGGCGTTATTCAACACGCTATCGCGTACCCAAAACAGCGCATCGATAACGGTATTGCCGGTGACGAATATCCGCTCCCCGTCCAAGCCTTCACGCAGCAGGTTTTGCCGTGCATTTTCGGTCGGGGAAAAATGATACATCGCCAAATGGCCGGTTAATTTGCGGTTGGCTTCTTCCGGCCAGGGCGAGTACAGGTTGCCGGTACGCAGCCCGGCCTCCACGTGGCCAACGGGAATATGCTGGTAAAACGCGGCCAGGCTGGCGGCCAGGGTGGTGGTGGTATCGCCGTGCACCAGCACCACATCCGGGGCAAACGACGCCAATACCGGTTTCATGCCGGTAAGGATGCGGCTGGTGATTTCCGTCAAGCCCTGATCCGGACGCATGATATCCAAATCATAATCGGGCACGATCTCGAACAGGCGCAACACCTGATCAAGCATTTCCCGATGTTGGGCCGTAACGCAAATCCGGACGTCAAAGTCCGGATCCTTGGCCAACGCCAGGATAAGCGGCGCCATTTTTATGGCTTCCGGCCTTGTGCCGAAGACTGTCAACACTTTCACAGCTAATTCCTTTCCGTCTTAAGTTAGCCATACGCGTGGCTGGTATTCATTCCGCCGCGTGGCGGCGCATCCCTCCGGATTGATGCCGGTCCCGGCGTATTGCTGTTAGCGTCGCCGGGCCAGCGCGATACCGGCCCCGACCAAGCCACCCATGGCGCCCCAGAGAATGAGCAGGAAAACCCGGCGCGGTTTATCGCGTTTAACCGGTTCCTCCGGTGTCCTTAAATAACGGTAAGTCTGGAATGTATTCTGTAGCGTCGGGCCGACGTTAAGGGTGGCCAGCATGGCGCGATTCTGATCGTACTCCACGTCAAAACCGGGACCGGCCGCCTGCAAGGCGTCCAGCCGCGCCTGAAGCACCGGTTCTCCCAACAGGAATAATCCGGACTGCGGCAATTGTTCTTCGGGAACATTGGCCTGACTATGACTGATGCCCTGCCGCTTGGCAATATCCAGCGCATGGCGCAGTGCGTTCAGGTCGCGATCGTAGATGGCGTTGGCTACCGCTTCCTGGCGTTTGACCTGCGCTTTGAGCGAGATGGCGCGCGCCGTCCAGGCGCCGATGACATCTTCATTCAGATGGCCGGCGGCGCGCTGGCTGGCGAAAGCCACATAACGGCGCAGCAGCAGATTGGCGTCCGCCGCCGTTTCGGCGGTAAGCGTCACCTGGTCCGGCAGTCTTTTGGCATCGTCCCTGGGGGAATACTGGATATTGCCGATCATTTCGTCCAGCAATACCGCGTCGGCATGGGCATCGCCTTTTTTGCGCGCGGTATAGTAGCCGGCCGCCTGCCAAAAATCGCGCTTGGTGTCGTAAGAGGACAATTGACGGATAAATTCCTGGTATGCCTCGTCGCCGATACCCGGCATATCCGAGGTTGGCAGGGCGGTATTCTTCACATCCAGGTTGCGCAGGAACTGCTGCTGTGAAAAATAGCTGCCCAGCATGTTCACCGTCGGTTTATCGGTTACCGCCGCGGCGGTCCATTCCTGTTTCACCAGATAGGAATAGGCCAGGGCAATCAGCGCAAACACCAGGGCGGCGCCGATAATCCAGCGTTTGCCGCGCCACAGGGCGCAAAAAAGCCCATGGATATCCAGCTCGTTATCCAGCGCCGCGTCGCGGGCTGCCGGTGGGGTTTCTGATTTCATTTTTGTCCCGCATTACGGTTAGTGGGTCTCGGTTTTCCGCCGAACCGACGCTTGGTGCGCTTGACGAAGCGCGCTACCCGCCAGGCGCATTTCAGCAAGTAGCCGTAGAGTAAAAAAACCAGGATGAACAAAAGAAACATCAGCCAGTCGGGCCAGACGAACCATTGTTCGCCCGCCACGCCGAAGGCGGCCAATATGGCTGCGGTAACGGTAATGATAACAAAGGCTTGTCGCGAACTGAAGCCGGCGCGCATGATAAGATGATGGATATGCTGCCGATCGGGGGAAAAGGGGCTCATGCCTTTACGCATGCGCCGGTACATAATGGCTATCATATCCATTAACGGAATGGCGATAATCCACAAACCGGTGATGGGGTTCATCGGATGCCCGGTTCCCTGGGTGCTTTGCAGGATAATCCAGATAATGCTGAAGCCTATCATGGTGCTGCCAGCGTCGCCCATAAACACTTTATAATGGCGGCCGAACACGCCCAGGTTCAGCAGGATATAGGGCAGGATGGCGGCAATCATGGCAAAACACCACAAACCCAGGCTGGGGTTATTATCCTTGTACATCAGGATGCCCATGGCGCCAAGCGAGACGCAGGATAACCCGCCGAGCAGCCCGTCGATGCCGTCCACCATATTAAAGGCGTTGATTGCCGCCCAGACCGCGAACAGGGTGACCGGATAACCGAAGTAGGGACCGAGCACCATTTCCCAGGGTCCGAACACATATCCCAGGCTATTGATGTATAGACCGCCGAAGTACATCATGGTGACGGCGACCAGCGCCTGGATGGTGGCGCGGGATTTAACGCTGATATCGAAACGGTCGTCAAGGGCGCCTATCAGCACCAGGATGCCGGAGCAAATCAGGTACAGGCCGATATGCGGTACGAAGTGATCGGTATAGAGGAAAGTGAAGCAGATACCGGCATAAATGGAGATACCCCCCACCAGGGGGATTTGCCCATGGTGACGTTTGCGGTAATTGGGTTTATCAACCAGGCCGATCTTTTGCGCAACCTTGCGGGCGAAAAACAAAAAAACCATCGAAAATAAAAAAATAGCAAAAAAATCAGTACTCATATTGAGTAGGTTCACAATAGAAAGCTCTCTGCATCCATCAGGCTGTTAGAAGCGCCACCGGTGTAGACGCCCCTCACTCTCTGCCTCAATCGTCACTGGGTTAGGCGACACTGAAAGTATTGATTTATCATCATCTTTTTTCATCACACCCGAATCTCCGTCGGGTGAACCGAAGCAAAAAGACCGCGTTACCGAACTTCTTTTCATCAGGTCGCGGCAGTTAAGAACACACTATCCTAGCATCAGAAACAAAAAACGCCACGTCTTGACGTGGCGTTACCCGAGTTTTTGTTAATTACGAGCGTTTCATCATATCGAAAAACTCGTCATTGGTTTTGGTCATCGCCAATTTGTTCATCAAGAATTCCATGGCGTCAGTCTCGCCCATCGGGTGGATAATCTTGCGCAGGATCCACATTTTCTGCAGTTCTTCCTGCGTGGTCAGCAACTCTTCCTTACGGGTACCGGAGCGGTTGTAATCGATAGCCGGGAACACGCGTTTCTCGGCGATTTTGCGCGAGAGGTGCAGTTCCATATTACCGGTACCTTTAAATTCTTCGTAAATCACTTCATCCATCTTGGAGCCGGTGTCGATCAGCGCCGTGGCGATGATGGTCAGGCTGCCGCCCTCTTCCATATTACGCGCCGCGCCGAAGAAACGTTTTGGACGGTGCAGGGCATTGGCGTCCACACCACCGGTCAGTACCTTACCCGAGGCGGGCACCACGGTGTTATAGGCGCGGGCCAGGCGGGTAATGGAGTCGAGCAGGATGATAACGTCTTTTTTATGTTCGACCAGGCGTTTGGCTTTTTCAATGACCATTTCGGCGACCTGAACGTGGCGGGAAGCCGGCTCATCGAACGTTGACGCTATCACTTCGCCTTTGACCAGACGCTGCATTTCGGTCACTTCTTCCGGCCGCTCATCGATAAGCAATACCATCAGCACGCAATCGGGATGGTTGTAGGCGATGCTTTGCGCGATATTCTGCAACAGCATGGTCTTACCGGCCTTGGGCGGCGCCACGATCAGCCCGCGCTGGCCGCGACCGATGGGGGCGGCTAAATCCAGCACGCGCGCCGTCAGATCTTCGGTTGAGCCGTTGCCTCGTTCCATGCGCAACCTGGAGTTGGCATGCAGCGGGGTTAAGTTTTCAAACAGGATTTTGTTACGGGCATTTTCCGGTTTGTCGTAATTGACTTCATTGACCTTCAGCAGCGCAAAGTAGCGCTCGCCCTCTTTCGGCGGACGGATCTTGCCGGAAATGGTATCGCCGGTGCGAAGGTTGAAACGGCGGATCTGGCTGGGGGAAACATAGATATCATCAGGGCCGGCCAGATATGAGCTGTCGCCGGAGCGGAGGAAACCGAATCCATCCTGCAATATTTCCAACACGCCGTCGCCAAAGATATCCTCTCCACTTTTAGCATGCTGCTTTAAAATGGCGAAGATGATGTCCTGCTTGCGCATACGGGCCAGGTTTTCCAGCCCCATGTTTTCGCCGAGAGTAATTAGCTCAGAAACCGGCGTATTTTTTAATTCGGTAAGGTTCATAATGGTGGGTTCTTAAACTCGGGGTATTTCTCGAACTTTTTTTGTGAATGGTATGGCAGCGTAAAATCGTGCCTGTCTAACGGCATTTAATCCCAGCACATCCCGTTTGGGCTGATGAACAGCAATTCATGCAAAATGAGTACAAGAAGACTGAAGATTGAGAGCGCCTAAAAACGGATCAATTCAAATACAGGTGGCTTGAACACTTTGCTTTTAACGCCTGTGCGGTTTATCAGCCGTTTACTATTTAACAAACGGTTCAACAAACGGTTCGACTAACTGTTCAACAACAGGACTCGGACAAAGAGTAAAGCTCAGATTCAAACTACAGGTAAGATCTAAATGCAGTGGACATAAACTTAGCACGGTTCTTTGCGGGCGTCTAGCGGTCAATACGAGAAAACATAGTGAACGTCAGGGCCCGTTGAGATAACCGTTTTTTACCGATTACAGATTTTTGTTCAGGAACTCTTTTAACTGGCTGCGGGACAGCGCGCCGACTTTGGTCGCCACCACTTCGCCGTCCTTGAACAACAGCAGGGTGGGGATGCCGCGAATGCCGTACTTGGGCGCGGTGGCCGGATTTTCGTCGATGTTCAGCTTGGCGATGGTCAATTTACCTTCGAATTCATCGGCGACTTCAGCCAGGATGGGCGCTATCATTTTACACGGGCCGCACCACTCCGCCCAGAAGTCCACCAGGAACAGTCCCTTTGCCTGCAACACGTCCTTTTCGAAGCTGTCGTCACTTACGTGAATAATTTTATCGCTCATGTTCTACTCCACAGGATTATCACTACCCGGCTGGTTTAAGGTTAACCTACGGCGGGTTGACTTTATTTCACTGGATACGCTTTCGTAATGCAATAGTTAACTGTTATTCTACCACACTATGAGCAAAACACACTTAACCGAAAAGAAGTTTTCCGACTTCGCCCTGCACCCGCTGATTATTGAATCCCTTGAAAA
>NZ_DASWOM010000100.1:0-5157 GCF_036398755.1 Acerihabitans sp.
TGAAAATAAGGGATTACATCTACGATATCAGGCCAATAGCCTGAAGTCGCGGCGGGTTATATCTTATCTGACGTTAGCGGAAAATGTCTTGCGACACTCTCCGCTAATTTTAAAGCGAACGGCACTGGATGCTGTTCTTAACCACCTCGCCAAAACCTACCGAAGTATGGTGCTGGTTTATTAGCGCTGATTTAGTGGGGATCCCTCAGCGCTAACGCGGGTTTTTTTTATGATGCAACTTCCGCCCGATATGCTTATTCTTATACCCCGCAGTTATGCTCATTTTGACCCGTTCGCCCGTACGCAATAGCCGGAGCCTTATCTATGACCGCACAGCCCACAGAACTCCACCTCCGCCGTCCCGACGACTGGCATCTGCATTTACGCGACGACGCGATGCTGCGCGCCGTATTGCCTTATACCAGCAGTGTTTTCGGCCGGGCCATCGTGATGCCGAACCTGACGCCGCCGATCGCGTCCATGGCGCAGGCGGTTGCCTATCGCGGGCGGATCATGGCGGCCTTGCCCGCCGGACACCGTTTCCAGCCGCTGATGACCTGCTACCTCACCGATACGCTGGATAAGTCGCAGTTAGTGGAAGGGTTCAGCCAAGGCATTTTCAGCGCGGCGAAATTATATCCCGCCAACGCCACGACCAACTCCAGCCACGGCGTGACCAGCGTCCCCGGCATCTATCCCCTGCTCGGCGCCATGGAGGAGATCGGCATGCCGCTGCTGATCCACGGCGAGGTCACCACGCCTGAAATCGATATCTTCGATCGCGAGGCCTGTTTTATCGATCGGGTGCTGGAACCGCTGCGCCGCCGGTTCCCGGCGCTGAAAATCGTGCTCGAACATATCACCACCCGGGAGGCGGCGCAGTATGTGCTGGCCGCGGACAGCCATCTGGCCGCCACCATCACCCCGCAGCATCTGATGTTTAACCGCAACCATATGCTGGTGGGCGGAGTACGGCCGCATCTCTTTTGCCTGCCGATTTTGAAGCGCAATACGCATCAGGAAGCGCTGCGCGCGGCCGTGGCCGGCGGCTGCGATCGGCTGTTCCTCGGCACCGATTCGGCCCCGCACAGCCGCAGTCGCAAGGAATGCGACTGCGGCTGTGCCGGCGTGTTCAACGCGCCCAACGCTCTCGCCGCCTATGCCACGGTATTCGAGGAAATCGGCGCCCTGGAACATTTCGAGGCGTTCTGCTCGCTCAACGGCCCGCGATTTTACGGCCTGCCGCTGAACGATGATTTCATCACCCTGCGCCGGCGAAGCCATCTGCAGCCTGACAGCATCCCGATCGACGGCGACCAACTGGTGCCGTTCCTGGCGGGTCAGGAGCTGAACTGGTCGGTGGAGACCTGACCGGCAAAGAGAAGGCCTGATGGGCATGAACAATCTGCGTCGTTAAATATAACCCGTGCTGGCGCTTGCACTTGAGGCGGCAACACTGTATAAATAAACAGGCGTTGATTCTAAGAGAAAAAATATGCGTATCGAAATTACTCTTGCTAAAGCGTCGCCGCTTCCCGCAGGCGCGCTTGAAGCATTGACCAAGGAATTTACCGCCAGGATTGATAAACAGTTTATTGATTCCCATGTCCAGGTGCGCTATGCGGGCGCCAACGGCATCAGCGTCATGGGAGGCAGTAAAGAAGATAAGGCGCTGATCACCGATATCCTGCAAGAGACGTGGGAAAGCGCCGACGATTGGTTTGACTCTCAATAATAAGAAGTTTGTACTGTCGCTTCGCCGGGATTTATTCCCGGCTTTTTTACGCCAAAAATACTATCAAACCAAACCTTTTAGCGGAAATATGCCCATACCCTATTGGCAAAATCCTCTTTCTGGGCTGTAATCACCTCAGGCAGCGCATTGTGCAACAGCCGTCCGGGGAGAAAGCCCATATGATTGCCAATAAACCTGAAGAAGCAATGACGTTCGGCGAACTACTGGCGTTAATCGGTGAACAGCAGCGCAGGCTTAATGTACTGGAGATCGCCTTTTCCTATCTGTCTTTCAGCCTGGATGAAAAAGCCAACCAGCTACTGATTCATAACCTGATGCTGGAGTCGCAGAACCAAAACCGCGACGCCATCATGCAGAAATATTTTGCCCAGCTGGCCGAAGAACTGGCCAAGCGTATTGGTCCTTTCGTCCCGCCCGCCGTCTCTTAACGCCGCTGACCTCGTCTGTGTCCGACGACAACGATTGCGTCGCCCTTTTTTTCTATTTCTGATGATGTGTTTAATGAAATAGTTCAAAAGTTAAAAAAAATCGTTCAATTAGCAAATAAAGTGACAAATAAGGGTATACTTAAATTGCTCGCTAAAATGGAGCCGCACTGAGCCTCAAAGACACTCTTTATTTTTATTAAACGAGTCAGAAAAGGGGTATTTATGGACAGAAAAAACGAGATAATCCATACCCATCCATTGGTCGGCTGGGACATCAGCACCGTAGACGCCTACAACGCCATGATGATCCGCCTGCATTACATCAACTCCACCAGCCAGGCCACCGAAGATGCGGAAGTGGACAGAACCCTGTGGCTGACCACTGATGTCGCGAAGCAATTGATTTCTATCCTTGAAGCGGGCATCGCCAAAATTGAGGCAACGGAATATCAGGATATCGATTACCGTAAACATTAATCCCGATCGCTACCCCTCCGGCACCCGTTGCTTTGCACCGGGTGCTTTTTTTATTATGCTGGGGACATGTTTCCGCCAGATGACAATGCCCTCCTTATGCCCGGACCTTTTTCCCCGCGTCAGCCGCTTACCGGTTTGAACGGGGCCCAGCAGGAAATATGAGCATGGTATACGATCTTATTATTATCGGCAGCGGCTCCGTCGGTTCCGCCGCAGGATTTTACGCCACCGAAGCCGGTCTCAACGTCTTGATGATTGACGCCGCGTTTCCCCCTCATCACGCCGGTAGCCATCATGGCGATACCCGCATCATCCGTCACGCCTATGGCGAAGGTGAAAAATACGTTCCCCTGGTGCTGCGGGCGCAAACGCTATGGGAAGAGTTGTCGACGCAGGGCGGCACGCAATTGTTCCACCGCAGCGGCGTAGTCAATCTAGGGCCGCGCCATGCCGAATTCATCAAACGGGCCATTGCCAGCACGCAGGCTTATAGTTTGCCGTGTGAAATTCTGAATGCCGGCCAGGTTATCGACCGCTGGCCGGAATTCAGCCTGCCGGAGGACTATCTGGGGGTATTTGAACCCAAGGCCGGTTACCTGAAGTCGGAGCTGGCGGTGGGCACCTATATTCGCCTGGCGGAGCAGGCCGGCTGCGCCCAGCTGTTTAACTGCGCCGTGACCGGCATCAGCCATAAGGACATGGTTTTCGATGTCACCACCGAGGAAGATAGCCATTACCAGGGGCGTAAACTGCTGGTCTGCGCCGGCACGTGGGTGAAAACCCTGCTGCCGTCGCTGCCGGTGCAGCCGGTGCGTAAAGTGTTTTCCTGGCACCAGGCCGACGGGCGTTTCAGTGAGGATAATCATTTCCCGGCTTTTACCGCGCTATCGCCGGACGGCGGTCAATATTATGGCTTCCCGGCCATAAAAAACGAACTCAAGGTGGGTAAACACGATGGCGGGCAGGCCATCGATACGCCGGGACAGCGCACGCCTTTCGGTAGCCATGCGACGGACGGTAATGAAACCTTTGGTTTTTTGCGCCAATTTTTAGCCGGGGTCGGCGTTTGCCTGAATGGTGAAGCCTGTACCTATGACCTCTCCCCCGATGAAGATTTTATTATCGACACCCTGCCCGGCAATGACGATATGATGATTATCAGCGGCCTGAGCGGCCACGGTTTTAAATTCGCCAGCGTGCTGGGAGAGATCGCCGCCGGGTTTGCCGCCGGACGCGCGAGCGCCTTCGATCTTTCCCCGTTCAGCCTGCGGCGCTTCGGGTGAGGCTATCCCGCTGATGTAGCCTGATGATATTGGACGCCGGTCAAGGGTGATGAACTGCACCAATATAAATAAGGTGTTCAAGAATAGATTGACGATCTTTTGCTCCTGAATTCATATGTGAAGCAGCCTGACTTGGTGGGGGGTTCGCTACGGCAGGATTTATATCGCCTTGGTGGGCAGGTTTCTGTTTGCTTGACGGACGGGTTTCTGTTGCCTTGGCGAACGGGTTTCTGTTGCCTTGACGGACGGGTTTCTGTTGCCTTGGCGGGGTTTCGCTTGCCATGCGTTAGGTGGTTATATGTATTGCCGGGTGCCGGCAAGCGACAAGGAGGCCGTACCGCGACGGCCTCCTTGACCTCCGCGCGTCCGGCAGGTCGTGCGCCGCTGCGCGGTACCCGGCATCGCTGCATCACAGCTTTGGACAGAACGGGATGCGCTCCCTGCGCAACCCGTCCTTTCGCCGCTCCCGGCGGCTCATCCAGCCGCAATGCGCGCTGCCGGCGCACTCTATGCCGGCACAACATCAACACCATCGCCGGCTGGCAAAATAGCGTTTTAGGGTTCTGAGCGGTATGTACTTAACGGGAAAATAAACAATAATGATTTTAGTTTCAAGATAATAGGCTCAAGCTATGCAAACTGCTAACTGCTAACTGCTAACTGCTGATTGCTCACTGTTTACTGCTCACTGCTGACTGTTAACTGTTCACAGCCCTATGCGGCATGCTTATACCCTATTGCATGGGTGTTTGGCTTATTCTATGTCTGCAGGGGGCGGACGTTTTGCTGAACTCTCAGGTGAGTATTCATGTATTCGTATGGAAATCGCATCCAGGCTGTTGAGCTTTGCATAAAATAGATCAGAAAGGCGCGACATAAACTCCAACATCATCACCTTAACCAGCACCTGCATAAACTCCAGCACCACTACCAACACCAGCAACAGCACCAGCAACGCTATAGCTGAATAAAATGTATCGCTAACAGCGGCATATGTCCCGGCATAAAGCGCGCTGACGGCGCCTGTGGCCCCGGCATGAGCCGCCGGGAGCGGCGAAAGGCCCGGTAGCGCCGGGAGCGCTAACCGGGCCGGTGCATAACGGGGGCATGGGCGGCGGAAGGCATCGCGCAGCGACGCGCGACCTGCCGGCGCTGGGAAGTCAAGAAGGGGCTCGCGTGAGCCCCTTCTTGTCGCTTGCCGGCACCCGGCGCT
>NZ_DASWOM010000101.1:0-9447 GCF_036398755.1 Acerihabitans sp.
CCCGCTTATTGCGCCAACTGGCTCGCATCCACCTTGATGCATGAGCACGCGTGCCGGAAGCTGCCCTGCAAAATCGGCCGCGTCACGGCGCACGCCTCGCCGGCAATCGGGCATCGGGTACGGAACACGCATCCCGACGGCGGATTGATTGGCGACGGCAAATCGCCTTCCAGCAGCTGGATGTTCTTATTGCGCTCCTTGTCAGGATCCGGTATCGGCACCGCCGACATCAACGCCTTGGTATAAGGATGCTGCGGATTGTTGTACACCTGATCATAGGTGCCCAACTCCACCGCATGGCCCAAATACATGACCAGCACCCGATCGGAAATATGCTTCACCACCGCCAGATCGTGGGCGATAAAAATCAATGACAGCCCCATCTCCCGCTGCAGTTGCTGCAATAAATTCACCACCTGCGCCTGGATCGACACATCCAGCGCCGACACCGGTTCGTCGCAAATCACAAGCTTGGGTTCCAGTATCAGCGCACGGGCGATGCCGATCCGCTGGCACTGCCCGCCTGAAAACTCATGCGGATAGCGATTGATAAGGTTCGGCAGCAGCCCCACCTTCAGCATCATGTTGCGCACCTTATCCTTCACCAGTTGGCGCGGCATCTTCGGATGATAGGTATGCAACGGCTCGGCGATAATATCGCCAATAGTCATGCGCGGGTTAAGCGAGGCCAGCGGGTCCTGGAAAATCATCTGGATATCGTTACGGGTTTCGCGCCACTCATCGCGGCTCATCCCCTGCAGCTCCTTGCCCAGCCAGGCTATACGCCCGCTGGTGGATTTAACCAGGCCAATCAAAGCCCGGGCAAAGGTCGATTTGCCACAGCCCGACTCGCCCACCACGCCGAGCGTCTCCCCCTCGTACAGCCGCAGGGACACGCCGTCCACCGCCTTCAGGCTCCTGGCCGGCTGCCAGAACCACTGCTTATCGCCTTTGACGTCGAAATACACTTTCAGGTTATCGACATCCAGCAGCACTTTTTTATGTTCGTCCATCGCATTCATACCAATTCCTCCAGAGGCTTGTAGCAGGCGCGCAGGCGCTCGGCGCCGACCCGCTCAAGAGGCGGCATGTTCATGCAAATGTCCATGGCGTAAGGGCAGCGCGGCTGGAAAGGACAACCTTGCGGTAAACGCAGCAGGTTGGGCGGATTGCCGGGAATGGTCACCATCATCGCGGAACCGTCGGCATCCAGGCGCGGCACCGCCGACAGCAGGCCGATGGAATATGGATGGCTGGGCTGATAGAAGATATCCCGCGCCGTTCCGTATTCCATGGTGCGCCCGGCATACATCACCAGCACCCGGTCGCAAATACCGGCTACCACGCCCAGATCGTGGGTAATCATGATAATGGCGGTATTGAATTCGCGTTTAAGATCGTTAAGCAAAGTCATGATCTGCGCCTGGACGGTCACATCCAGCGCGGTGGTGGGCTCATCGGCTATCAAGAGTTTCGGCCGGCACAAGAGCGCCATGGCAATCATCACCCGCTGGCGCATGCCGCCGGAAAACTCATGGGGATACATGCGCATTCGCTTGCGCGCCTCGGGCATCTTCACCGCGTCGAGCATCCGCACCGACTCTTCGAACGCCTCATGCTTGCTTATTTTTTTATGCATCATCAGCACCTCGATCAGCTGCTCGCCCACCCGCATATACGGATTGAGCGACGTCATCGGATCCTGGAAAATCATTGAGATTTCCGAGGCGCGCAGTTTGTTCAGCTGTTTTTCCGGCAGGTTGAGGATTTCCCGACCGTTAAACACCGCCGAGCCCTCGATACGGCCGTTGGTGGCCAGTAGGCCCATCAGGGCGAACGCGGTCTGGGATTTACCCGAACCCGACTCGCCGACGATACCCAGCGTTTCACCGGCGCGCAGGGTAAAATTAAGGTTGTTGACCGCGGTAACATCACCATCGGCGGTGGCAAAGGTCACGCGCAAATCCTTGACGTCCAGCAATGCCGGAGCCGGCGTTGCCGGCGGCATGACGGCCGCCGGCGTACTTGGGTCGATTATGCTCATCACGGCGTTCCTTAACGATCTTTCGGGTCGAGGGCATCACGCATGCCATCGCCGATAAAATTAAAACAAAACAACGTCACCACCAGAAAAAAGGCGGGAAACATCAGCAGCCAGGGCGACACTTCCATGGAGTTGGCGCCGTCGCTCAACAAGGCGCCCCAACTGCTCAGCGGCTCCTGCGTGCCAAGCCCCAGAAAACTCAGGAACGACTCGAACAGGATCATGCTCGGAACCAGCAGGGAGGCGTAGACCACCACCACCCCCAGCACGTTGGGCACGATATGGCGCAGGATAATGCTGCGGGTATGCACTCCGCTGACCACCGCCGCCTCGATAAACTCCTTGCGTTTCAGGCTCAGGGTCTGGCCGCGCACGATACGCGCCATATCCAGCCAAGAGACCATGCCGATGGCGATAAAGATTAAAAAGATATTGCGGCCGAAAAAGGTCACCAGCAGGATAACGAAAAACATAAAAGGAAAAGAATTGAGAATTTCCAGCAGGCGCATCATCACCGAGTCGATTTTGCCGCCAAGGTAGCCGGACAGCGCACCGTAAAGCGTTCCCAGGACCACCGCCACCAGCGCGGCGGCGATGCCGACCATCAGTGAGATCCGCCCGCCGATGGCCACCCGTACCAGCAGGTCACGCCCGGAGGAATCGGTGCCGAAATAATGCGCCGAGGCAAAACTCGGCGCGGCCGACATCATGCCAAAGTCGGTATCGTCATAACTGAACTGCGCCAGGGACGGCGCCAGGGCGACAAACAACACAATCAGGGCCAGGACGATAAGGCTGGTCAACGCCGCCTTGTTATGGATAAAACGCCGGCGGGCATCCTGCCACAGGCTGCGGCCTTCCACTTGCAGCGTTTCGCTGAGTTTCTCCAGAGCCTCGCTATTTTTATTACCGATTATCATGTGCGTGCTCCAGCTTAATAACGTATTTTCGGGTCGATAACCGCGTACAGCACATCGACAATCGCATTGAATAAAATCGTCAGCGCCCCGACCAGAATGGTCAGGCTCAACACCAGCGAATAATCGCGGTTCAGCGCGCCGTTAACAAACAGCTGGCCGATACCCGGCAGCCCGAAGATGGTTTCTATCACCATGGAACCGGTAATGATGCCGACAAAGGCCGGACCCATATAAGAAATAACCGGCAGCAGCGCGGGTTTAAGGGCGTGGCTGAAAATAATGCGCCGCATGGGCAATCCCTTGGCCCGCGCGGTGCGGATAAAGTTGGAGTGCAGCACCTCAATCATCGAACCGCGGGTGATACGGGCGATGCTGGCGATATAGGCCAGCGACAAGGCAATCATCGGCAGCAGAACAAACCTGGGCTCGCCGCCGTTCCAGCCGCCGCCCGGCAGCCATTTAAGCGTAATGGCGAACACCAGCACCAGCAGCGGCGCCACCACAAAACTGGGGATCACCACGCCGGTCATGGCAAACCCCATGGCCAGATAATCCCATTTGGTATTTTGCCGCAGCGCCGCCATGACGCCGGCAGACACGCCCACCACCATCGCCAGGATAAACGCCGCCAGGCCAAGCTTGGCCGAGACGGGGAAGGAATTGGCCACCAGGTCGTTGACCGAGTAGTCCTTGTATTTGAACGACGGGCCGAAGTCACCGTGGGCCAGTTGCACCAGATAGGCGCCGTACTGCTTTATCATCGGATCGTTGAGATGGTACCTGGCTTCGATATTGGCCATCACTTCCGGCGGCAGGCCGCGCTCGCCGGTAAAGGGGCTGCCGGGCGCCAACCGCATCATGAAAAATGAAATGGTGATCAAAATGAATAGCGTCGGAATCGCTTCAAGAAACCGGCGGATAATAAACTTTAACATGCCTAATACCTATAACGTGCACTTATTCAAACCGTTCGTATTGAACAGGAAAAACAGGGCACGGCCCGTGAAGGCCCTGCCCTGTTATCATCCATAACGCATGGTTAGTGTTTGATTATGTAGAGATCTTTTACATACACATTATCCAGCGGATCTTTACCGGTGTAACCACCCACGTAAGGTTTCACCAGCCGTGCGTTAACATAGTAATATACCGGCACGATGGCGGAGTCCTTATCCAGCTGCTGTTCAGCCTGCTGATACAATGCGCTGCGCGCGTCCTCGCTCTTCGCATCGACGGCATCGGCAATCAGCTTGTCGAAGGCCGGGCTGGAATAATGGGCGGTATTGCTCGAACCATTGGTCAGCATAATGTTCAGGAAGGTGGTGGGCTCATTGTAATCGGCACACCAGCCGGCGCGGGAAACGTCAAAAGTCCCCTGGTGACGGGTATCCAGGAAGGTTTTCCATTCCTGGTTTACCAGTTTCACCTCAACGCCCAGATTCTTTTTCCAAATCGACGCAACGGCTATCGCCAGTTTTTTATGCAGATCGGAGGTATTGTACAGTAAATCGAAGGTCAACGGCTTGTCTTTGGTGTAACCGGCCTGCTCCAGCAGCTTGCGCGCTTCGGCATTACGTTTATCCTGGCTCCAGCCAAACCATTCCGGCGGCGTCAGCTTGGCGCCGTCGGTATAGGGCGGGGTAAAACCAAAGGCGGGCAAATCGCCCTGGGCTTTGACTTTGTTCACGATAATATCGCGATCCAGCGCCAGCTTCAGCGCGGTGCGCACGCGGACATCGGTAAACGGCGCCTTTTGATTATTGATTTCGTAATAATAGGTGCACAGATACGGGTCGACATGCACTTCTTTCGGGATTTCGCGTTTCAGTTTCTGGAATAGCTCGATCGGCAGATTATTATAGGTCATATCGGATTCGCCGGCGCGATAGCGGTTTACGTCGGTCACTTCCGATGAAATCGGCAGGTAGGTCACCTGGTTTATCACCGTTTTGGCATTATTCCAATAAGACGGGCTGCGCTCCAGCACCAGGCGTTCATTCACCACCCAATCCTTCACTTTGAATGCCCCGTTGCCGACCCAATTAGCGGGCTGGGTCCATTTTTCGCCAAACTTCTCCACGACCTTCTGCGGCACCGGCGACATGGCGGGGTTGCTCAGCAGTTTAGGGAAATAAGGCACCGGCTGGCTCAGGGTCACTTCCAGGGTTTTATCGTCCACGGCCCTGACGCCCAGGGTATCGGGCTTCATTTTACCGGCGATGATTTCATCGATATTAACGATATGGGCATACTGCGGATAGCTTTCGTAAGGTGATGCGGTCTGCGGATCGGCCAGGCGACGCCAGCTATAGACGAAATCCTGCGCCGTAACCGGATCGCCATTGGACCATTTGGCGTCATTGCGCAAATGGAAAATCCAGACTTTGGAATCCTTGGTTTCCCAGCTTTCCGCGGCGCCCGGTTGCGTATGGCCGTACAGATCATTAATGGTCAGACCTTCCAGCACATCGCGGTTAATGTTCGATTCCGGCACCCCTTCTATCTTGTGGGGGTCAAGGGACTGTATTTCGGCGCCATTACCACGCACCAATTCCTGTTTGTCGCTAAGCTGCACGCCGGCGGGAACGTCCGCGGCGAAAGTAGATCCTATCGACACTGCGCCCAGCGCGGCAAAAATACCCGCCGCCAGCAGCGTCTTTTTCGTGATGTTGGTCATTTTCAGTGCACTCCAGTTTTTTATTATTGCGTGGCCCCGGCCAGGCGGCACGCAGGTTCCCGTTTAACGGGTATGACAACTCCCACGCCAATTATGGTGAACGAAACCACAAGGCAAAGAAGCGGTATTCCTTATTGGTGAACGCTATAAAGGAAACAAGCCGGCGCTGCGCCGGCAAAAAAAATACTCTGGTGGGACGCAGGCCCTGAAAGAAGTTATTTACGATTATCATGGGATCAAAACTATCGGCCTTACATGGAAAAATAATTATTAATTAATCATTTGTTACATAAAAACACATAAGGTCAATTTATGGCCTGCAAAGAGAATAAAAGCCTAATGATGTATGAATTAACACTAATAACATCTGCATTGCATCGTGACAAGACCCTTTGCGGCTTAGGGTGAAAAAAAATCCGGACAATTCCGATAATGTTCGCTACTGCGCTGAATTTCATAGCGATTAAATTCCTTTTTAACCGGGAAGATTCCACTGGGCAGTTAATATACATTGTCGCTTTATGGTGCGTTTTGGCCGATTCCGCGCGTCTTTTGCCATATTTTGAGGCGTGTTTTTCTCTCGCTCCCGGCATAAATCCAAACCGTCGGTTTTAAGGACGAATCGCATTGCTAACCCCCGTCTTGCCCCCTAGACTCTGCGAGTCGGCATTTTATGCCGGCATATTTGCAACTATTTTGTTAAATATATGTAATGAAATTTATCGCGGCATTGAATCGTTTAACCAAATAACGATACCTGTGTAACGTTTACGACAACCCTCACCTGCTGAATGGAGTCAGCATGACTATTTTGTGATATATATCACATATAACTCTGCTAATACTCTTTAAGATCCCCACAGTGACAAGCCGACCATCGCATAAAAAAGCGGCAATTCAACAGTAAATGTTGTTAAAGTAAGTGATTGAAGAAACTCGTTAAGTAAAAAGCCCATTGTGCCAATGCATATCCCCGATTGGGCAGATAGACTAACTAGTATAATATTAGTCTTATACATTTTGTGGGCAGGCTATTTACTTAAACAGTTTAACAATCTAACCCAAAATTTTAACATTTATTAGGAGAGCATTATGGCTGTTACTAATGTCGCTGAACTTAATTTGTTGGTAGAGCGCGTCAAGAAAGCCCAGCGCGAATATGCCAACTTCTCCCAGGAGCAGGTGGACAAGATTTTCCGCGCCGCCGCCCTGGCCGCCGCCGATGCGCGCATCCCGCTCGCCAAGATGGCCGTCGCCGAATCAGGCATGGGTATCGTCGAGGATAAAGTGATTAAAAACCATTTTGCCTCCGAGTATATCTACAACGCCTATAAAGACGAAAAAACCTGTGGCATCCTGGCCCAGGACGATACCTTCGGCACCATTACCATCGCCGAACCTATCGGCATCATCTGCGGTATCGTCCCGACCACCAACCCGACCTCCACGGCTATCTTCAAAGCGTTAATCTGCCTGAAGACCCGTAACGGCATCATCTTCTCGCCGCATCCGCGCGCCAAGAACGCCACCAACCGCGCGGCGGAAATCGTGCTCAAGGCCGCCGTGGCCGCCGGCGCGCCCAAAGACATCATCGGCTGGATTGACGAGCCGACGGTGGAATTGTCCAACCAGCTTATGCATCATCCGCTGGTCAACCTGATCCTCGCCACCGGCGGGCCGGGCATGGTCAAGGCCGCCTATAGCTCCGGTAAACCGGCTATCGGCGTCGGCGCCGGCAACACCCCGGTCGTGGTGGATGAAACCGCGGATATCAAACGCGTGGTGGCGTCCATCCTGATGTCGAAAACCTTCGATAACGGCGTGATCTGCGCCTCCGAGCAGTCGGTTATCGTGGTGGACGAAGTTTATGACGCGGTGCGCGAACGTTTTGCCAGCCACGGCGGCTATATGCTGCGCGGCGACGAACTCAAGGCCGTGCAAGGCATTATCCTGAAAAATGGCGCCCTCAACGCGGCCATTGTCGGCCAGGCGGCATCGAAGATTGCCGATATGGCCGGTATCAAGGTGCCGGGCAATACCAAAGTGCTGATCGGTGAAGTGACCGTCGTGGACGACTCAGAACCCTTCGCGCATGAAAAACTGTCTCCGATGCTGGCCATGTACCGTGCCAAAGACTTTGAAGACGCCGTGACGAAAGCGGAAAAACTGGTGGAAATGGGCGGCATTGGCCATACCTCCTGTCTGTATACCGACCAGGACAACCAGCCGGCGCGCGTGAATTACTTCGGCGACAAGATGAAGACCGCCCGTATCCTTATCAACACCCCTGCCTCCCAAGGCGGCATCGGTGACCTCTATAACTTCAAGCTGGCGCCGTCCCTGACGCTGGGCTGTGGTTCCTGGGGCGGGAACTCGATTTCCGAGAACGTCGGGGTCAAGCATCTCATCAACAAAAAAACCGTGGCCAAGCGAGCTGAAAATATGATGTGGCATAAGCTTCCCAAATCCATCTATTTCCGTCGTGGTTCATTACCGATTGCCCTGGACGAAGTCGCCAGCGACGGCGCCAAACGCGCGTTTATCGTCACCGACCGTTATTTGTTCAACAACGGCTATGCCGACCAGATTACCTCGGTGCTGAAAAACCATGGCATTGAAACCGAAGTATTCTTTGAAGTGGAAGCCGATCCGACCCTGAGCATCGTGCGCAAGGGCGCCGAACAGATGATGTCGTTCAAACCCGATGTCATCATCGCCCTCGGCGGCGGCTCGCCGATGGATGCCGCCAAGATCATGTGGGTAATGTACGAACATCCGGGCACCCCGTTCGAAGAGCTGGCGCTGCGCTTTATGGATATCCGTAAACGTATCTACAAGTTCCCGAAAATGGGCGTTAAAGCCCGAATGATTGCGGTTACCACCACATCCGGCACCGGTTCTGAAGTAACGCCGTTCGCCGTGGTCACCGACGACGCCACCGGCCAGAAATACCCGCTGGCGGATTATGCCCTGGTGCCGGATATGGCCATTGTCGACGCCAACCTGGTGATGAACATGCCTAAATCCCTGTGCGCCTTCGGCGGACTGGATGCGGTGACCCATGCCCTGGAAGCCTATGTGTCCATTATGGCCACCGAGTTTTCCGACGGCCAGGCGCTGCAGGCGATTAAACTGCTTAAGGAGTTCCTGCCCGCCAGCTACCATGAAGGCGCCAAGAACCCCGTGGCCCGTGAACGCGTGCATAACGCCGCCACCATCGCCGGTATCGCGTTTGCCAATGCCTTCCTGGGCGTGTGCCATTCCATGGCCCATAAGCTGGGGTCGGAATTCCATATTCCCCATGGCCTGGCCAATGCGATGCTTATCTCCAACGTGATTCGCTACAACGCCAACGACAACCCGACCAAACAGGCCGCGTTCAGCCAGTATGATCGTCCGCAGGCCCGTCGTCGCTACGCCGAAGTCGCCGATCATCTGGGTTTGAGCAAACCGGGCGACCGTACCGCGCAGAAGATCGAAAACCTGCTGACCTGGCTTGATGAAATCAAGGCCGACCTCGGCATCCCGACTTCGATTCGCGAAGCCGGCGTGCTGGAAGCGGACTTCCTGGCGAAAGTCGATAAACTGTCGGAAGATGCGTTCGATGACCAGTGTACCGGCGCCAACCCGCGCTATCCGCTGATTGCCGAACTCAAGCAAATCCTGATGGATACCTACTACGGCCGTAAATTTGTCGAACCCTTTGAGAACGCCGTCGCGGCGGCCAACGCTCCCGCGCCGGTCGGCAATATCAAAGAAACGATAAATGATTTAATCAAGACCGAGAAAAAAGGTAAAAAAGTCAC
>NZ_DASWOM010000102.1:0-51890 GCF_036398755.1 Acerihabitans sp.
GTCGTGCATCGAGGAAAGCGCCCTGCGTTTTTCGTTCGGCGCCGCCTGCCGCGGCACGCTGGCCGAGAACAGCGCGCTGCACCTTGACGTGCGCCCGGCGCCGGCCTGGTGCTGGTCATGCGGCGCCGCCGTCGAGATAACGCACCATGGCGCGGGCTGCCCGCGCTGCGGCGGTCACGCGTTGCAGGTTAACGGCGGCGACAGCCTGCGCGTCAGGCAGCTGGAGCTGGAGTAAACCCCCTTTGGAGAGAATATGTGCATAGGCATTCCCGGAAAGATCGTATCCGTCGGGGCTGATATCCATCAACCTGCCTGTATCGAGGTCTGCGGCGTACAGCGCGCGGTCAATATCGCCCTGGTGTGCGAAGGCGAGCCCGCCGGCCTGGTCGGCCAGTGGGTATTGGTACACGTGGGATTTGCCATGAGCCTGCTGGATGAGGACGAAGCGCGCGAGACGCTGGCGGCGCTAACGTCCATGCAACTGGTCGGTCTGGAGCTGGATGAAATGCGGCGTGGCGACAGCCACGCCGGTTATTAAAAAATACCCACCAGCGTGACCACGGTCAGGATGGCCGCCAGTCCGTAAAACACCCATTTGCCGGCCGGCACATGGATTTTCAGGTCATGGGTACAGTGATGGATGCGGTGCAGCCCGCACCACAGCGGCAGGACAATCATCAGCAGCCAGAACAGGCGGCCGATCAGGGTGTGGCTAAACGCGAGCACGCGCGGATAGCTGAGCGCCTCGCCCGGATACCAGCCCAGCGGCAGCAAAAAGGCCACCAGCAGGATAATCACCGGCGCAACGATGGCGCTCCACATGCCGCCGGCGCCGAACAGGCTCCAGAAAACCGGTTCATCGGCGCGTTTTGGGTTCTGATTCATAGCGTTCTCCTGATTAAACGATGAGGGCCACGGCCAGTATCACCACCGTCACCACCGCGGTAACGCCCCATAACGTGGCGATAAACGGCGCCGGACCGACCTTTTCATCCTTGACGACCAGCACGGTGGCCTTGGGCGCCAGCTCAAACCAGGTTTTGGTATGCAGCAGCGCCGCCAGCAGCGTCAGCAGATTAAGCGCCAGCACCACCGGGTTTTGCAGGAAATGCACAAACCCGTCCCAGTTGGCCTCGCCGGCTTTTAAAGCGTACAACCCGTAGATAAGCTCCAGGCTGAACCAAACCGCCGGAACGGCGGTGCCTTCGCGCAGCATATAAAAGCGGTAGAATCCCAGCTTGCGCCACCAGTTGGCCGGCATGGCGCGGACGTAGGGCTTGCGTTTGGTTGTTATCATGTTAATCACTCCCTTAGCGAGGTTTCAGCATGGCGATCATAAAATCCTGGGTACTCGCCACTTTGCCCTGCTGAATGGCGGCGGCGGGATCCACATGTTTGGGACACACCTCCGAACAGTAACCGACAAAAGTGCAGCTCCAGACGCCGTTTTCGCCGTTCAGCTGCGCCATGCGTTCCTTTTTGCCATGGTCACGGTTATCCAGATTGTAGCGGTGGGCAAGCGTAATGGCCGCCGGGCCGATAAACTCGGGATTCAGTCCGAACTGCGGGCAGGCGGCATAGCATAAACCGCAGTTGATGCAGCCGGCGAACTGATGATATTTGGCCATCTGGGCCGGGGTTTGCAGGTTGGTGCCTTCCGACGGCTGGCGATTATTGCCGATGATATAAGGCTTGATCGCCTCCAGGCTCTCGATAAAGTGGGTCATGTCCACCACCAGGTCGCGCTCGATGGGGAAGTGGCCCAGGGCCTTGACCTTCATGCCGCGCGGATATTCGCGCAAAAAGGTTTTGCAGGCCAGCTTCGGCACATCGTCGACCATCATGCCGCAGGATCCGCAAATCGCCATGCGGCACGACCAGCGGAAGGACAGGTCCGGCTCCAGGTTATCCTTGATATATCCCAAGGCGTCCAGCAGCGAGGTTTGCTCGTCATAGGGCACGTCGTAAACCACGGGGTGGGGCGCCTGGTCCCGCTCGGGGTTATAACGCATCACCTCAAGCTTCAGCGTGTTTGTGTCAGCCATTAGCCTGCTCCTTATCCTTTTTATCCTGTACCGCGGCCGCGGCGCCCTCGCCGCCGTACATCCGTTTGGCCGGCGGCAGGGTGGTGATTTTCACGTCGCTGTATTCCAGGCGCGGCGCGCCGTCGGGATTATAAAACGCCAGGGTATGCTTGAGGAAATTCACATCGTCGCGCTCGGTGCAGCCCTCGTCGAGCCGCTGGTGCGCCCCGCGGGATTCCCGGCGGTTAAACGCCGAATGCGCCATACAGTCCGCCACTTCCAGCCCGTTGCCCAGCTCAATGGTGTAGAGCAAATCGGTATTGAATACGCTTGAGGTATCGGTAATGGCCACCCGCTTAAAGCGCTCTTTCAGCTCGGCCAGCTTATCCATGGTTTTTTGCATCAGCTCGGGGGTGCGGTAGATGCCGCAGCCTTCTTCCATCGACAGGCCCATCTCATCGCGAATGGCCGACCATTTTTCATTGCCCCGCTGGTCCATCAGGTTTTGCAGGGTGGTTTCCACATCCCGCGCCTGGGCGTCGAGCACCAGGTTATTGGCGGCCGACGCGCCGGCGGCGCTGGCCGCGGCCTGTTCGCCCGCCACGCGGCCGAACACCACCAGCTCGGCCAGTGAATTGGAGCCGAGACGGTTGGCGCCGTGCAGACCCACGGATGAACACTCGCCGACGGCGAACAGCCCGCGGATACGGGTTTCGCAGCTTTGGTCGGTTTCAATGCCGCCCATGGTGTAATGGGCGGTGGGGCGTACCGGGATCGGATCCTTGACCGGGTCGACGCCGACATAGGCTTTGGACAATTCACAGATAAACGGCAGGCGTTCCAGCAGTTTTTTCTCGCCCAGATGGCGCAGGTCCAGGTAGACCACGTCGCCGCGCGGCGTGGAGATGGTGCGGCCGGCGCGCCATTCGTGCCAGAATGCCTGGGACAGCTTATCGCGCGGACCCAGTTCCATATATTTGTTTTCCGGATGTCCCAGCGGCGTTTCCGGACCCATGCCGTAGTCTTGCAAATAACGGTAGCCGTCTTTGTTGACCATGATGCCGCCTTCGCCGCGGCAGCCTTCCGTTATCAGGATGCCGGAGCCGGGCAGGCCGGTGGGATGATACTGTACAAATTCCATATCGCGCAGCGGCACGCCGTGACGCAGGGCAATGCCCATGCCATCGCCGGTGACGATGCCGCCGTTGGTGTTATAGCGGTAAACGCGGCCGGCGCCGCCGGTGGCCATGACCACGGCGTTGGCGCGGATGCAGATCCGCGTGCCTTCCATCATATTGATGGCCACCAGTCCGCGCGCCTGGCCGTCGTCCACCAGGATATCCAGCACGAAGTGTTCGTCAAAGCGCTTGATCTGCGGATATTTCAGCGAGGTCTGGAACAGCGTATGCAAAATATGGAAGCCGGTTTTATCAGCGGCAAACCAGGTGCGCTCGATTTTCATCCCGCCGAAGCGGCGAACGTTAACCCGCCCGTCGGGCTTGCGGCTCCAGGGACAGCCCCACAGTTCCAGCTGGGTCATCTCCTCGGGGCAGTGGCGGACGAAATGATCGACCACGTCCTGTTCACACAGCCAGTCGCCGCCGGAGACGGTGTCATGGAAATGGGAGTCAAAGGAGTCATGATCCTGGGTGACGGCGGCGGACCCGCCCTCGGCGGCCACGGTATGGCTGCGCATGGGGTATACTTTCGATACCAGGGCGATGGTCATGTTGGGATGGGCCTGCGCGGCGGCAATGGCGGCGCGTAAACCCGCGCCCCCCGCCCCGACGATGACGATATCGGCGTTAAAGGTTTGCACTTTATTCTCCTGCTCATCGGACATTGCATTAAAATCAACAAAACACAGCGGAATATTCATTGACTTTAATAATTAAAATAACTGAATTCTTTTTTGTTAACTAAATTAAGCACAATAATTATAATTAGATTCTTCTACTGATGCCTTAATTCACTAAAGAATAATATATTCTGTATATTTAATAATGCGAGTGTGGATGAATATAGGTATGACGCAGATCAACAAAAAAGCAAAGTGAAATCATTTTGTTAAATCGAAGTGAAAGCGAAATAATTGGCGTTCAGCTCTGTTCGCGCCATGGGGTGGGAGGGGGTAAGGGTGGCGGCAGGCGTTAACCATGGCCTGCGCGCCATATCAGCGCCGGGCGTCAGAAGCCATAGCGGATCGCGTCCTTGCTTTGCTGCATCAGCGCATCGATTTTCTGGGAAAAGGTCTCAATGCCCGCGCTATCGCCGCGTTCCGAACATTGACGCCGTTTCAGGTTATAGGCCTTCATCAGCTGCGCCTGGGCGGGGCCGGGCTTGCCATAGCACGCGACGCTTTTTTCCCAACAGGCGATGGCGCCGTCCTCGTCCCGCTGCGCAAACAGGGTCTTGCCCAGCTCGTTAAGCGCCCTGGCGCGCTCTTTCGGCGCCAGATCCTGCGCCAGAATTGCCTCAATTGACGAGTCCATACCGCCTCCTTAGTGATTAATGGAAAAAGTTAAGAATGTGGCCGAACACCAGCCCGACGCCGATCACGTCCGAATCGCTGAATGTCACATTGGAAAAACCGTACTGGCCGAGCAGCGGCAGCAGCAGCGCCGGCAGCAGGGTAATGAACAGCCCATGGAACACGCCGCCGATTATGGCGCCCCGCCGGCCGCCCACCGCGTTGCCGAAGATACCCGCGGTGCCGCCGGCGAAAAAATTGGTCAGCATGCCCGGCAGGATCATCGCCAGTCCGATACTGGGGAACAGGAACATGCCGATAACCGAGCCGATAGTGGTGGAAATAAAGCCGATAATCACCGCGTTGGGCGCATAGGGAAACAGCACCGGACAGTCCAGCGCCGGGATGGCGTTGGGCACGATACGCAGCGCGATGCCGCGAAACGCCGGTACGATTTCCGCCAGCAGCAGCCTGACGCCGGCCAGCAGCACATAAACCCCGACCACGAACTGCACCGATTGCAAGAAGGCATACACCAGGTAGTTAACGCCGTTGGCGTAAGGCGCAATCACCGCGGGACCGGCGGCAATGGAGGGGATCAGATATACCGGGATCATCACCACCATCATGGAAAGATAGGTATCCTGCAGAAAGGAAAACGATTGCGGCAGCTCCAGATCCTCGGTGCTTTTGCTCACATCGCCGGTGAGCTTCGCCACGCCGGCCTGCACGATATAACCGATGGTGCAGAAATGGCCCAGCGCTATATCGTCCGAGCCGGTGATCTTGCGCACGATGGGCTGCGCCAGCACCGGCATGGCGACGGCCATGACGCCGGCGATCACCCCGCCGATGACAATTAATTCCGTTCCCCGCAGCCCGCCCATATAGCCGATAACCGAACAGACCGTCGCCATCCAGAGCGAGGCCTGGCCGGTAAGGAATATATATTTATAGCGCGTGAAGCGGGCGATTAGAATATTTATCACAAACGCCAGAACCATAATCAGGGCGGTTTCCCGTCCCAGGGTTTGTTGAGCGATACCGGCAATGGACCCCACGTCGGTGACCACGCCGCGCATGTGGAATCCTTTCTGGAAAACGTCGCCAAGAAAGTTCAATGCGGTAACGATAATATTGGCGCCCGCCAGAAGGACTAAAAAACCTAATAGCGTTTTCATGGTGCCGGTAATAACCTGGCCTGGGCTTTTCTTTAGCGCAATAAGCCCAATCATCGCGATCAATGATATGAGTATGGATGCCTGCCCAAGCACATCGTTGACAATAAAATGGAGGAAAGACATAATAAGTCCCCTGTAGGGTTCGCAATAATCGAATTATAATTAAATAGCGGTCAAGCCAGATAGCCTTTTGCTTGCAATACCGGCGTTAGTTTTTCTTTTATTTCGTTCTTATCAACTAATCTTTTAAGATAAATAATGGTGGCATTGATGGTGTAGTGCTGGAACTGCGAGCGAAAATTTTCACCGGTCATGATAATGTCCGCCCTGGTCGAGGTAGCGCTGGAAATATCGCAATGAGACAAATCAGCGGCTACGCCCAGATCTTTTAATGCCGCCTCAATGCTCATTTCACATGCAAAGCTGCTGCCCAGTCCTGCCCCGCATACCGCCAGAATTGATAATTTCTTCATAACAAAGGTTCCTTAGGTGATGATCTGTAGGTTAATCGCCGACGTCAGTGCCATCGGCAATAACGGCTGGTTTTTCATAAAGATCCATCTATGTTTATTTTTATCTCAGAATTGGCGAAGCAGGGCCAGGATCTCCTGTTCGTTTTGCGCCCGTTTCAAGGTGTTTACCGCCGCCTCATCGCAAAACAGTTTTGACAGGCTCACGATCATTTCGATATGTGAATGACTGTCGACCGCCGCCAGGGCAAATATGATATATACCGGATCGTTGTCCTCGCTGCCGAACGCCACGCCTTGTGAAACGATAACCAGGGAAAGCGCGGTTTTGATTACGCCTTCCTCCGGCCGGGCATGGGGCATGGCAATGCCTTCGCCCAGGACATAATAAGGACCGATTTGCTGGTGCATGGCGAAAATAGCCTGAAGGTACCGACTCTCGACCGCCTTCTGATCGATTAATGGCTGCACGGATAATGCCACCGCGCTTTGCCAGTCTTCCGCCCGATCAATTAATCGAACATTACTTTCATTAATCCAGTCCGTTAACATAAAGACCCTTCTTTTTTATGGCACTAGTATTATACTAGTATGGTTTCTTTAAATGATAAAAACTGTGATCTAAGTTTATCTATTTCTACCTTGTAGTAAATAATGACAACAATATGTTAATAAAATAATCACGAGCAGTGCTGTTGACATTCTTAATATCGTCGGAAGGCCATTTTAAAAAGGCAATCTTATATTATTTAACACCGGTGGCCGGTAATCTCCTTACAATAAGTGGTTATATTATTTTCGCCTGCGGCAGTTGATGTGCTATCCAGTCATATATGAGGTCGATGTCCGGCGGAGATTGTCGGTCCTGGTCGACGGAATATACCGGCCCTAATTGCATCGGCCCGGCGCGTTCCGCCAGCGTCCGCAGTTCGGCAATATAGTCGGCGCCGGGATGACCGGGCAGTCTTTCCCCGAGTCGGGCGAGATACCGGCCGGCGACCTGGTCGGCCGAAATCTGGCACCAGACCTCAAGCAGGCGCGTCACGCCCGCCCGCGCCAGGTAATCCTGCAACAATGCCTTTGGCTGGAAACCAAACCAGGCGTCGATAATAAAGGTGCTGCCCGCCGGGGCATCCGCCACAATGGACCATATCACCTGATAGCTGGCTTTACCCAGGGTGCGATTCAAGGTCCGATCCACACCCTCAAGGCGCTGCAGGAAAGGATTTTTTATGTCGTCCAGGGAAAGCTTGAGCCAGCCTGCCTGTTGCGAAAGACGTTTGGCGAGGGAGCTTTTGCCGGAGGCGGGAATACCGTTGACCATGATAATCCGTTTGCCTTGTTCCCCGGCCCGTTGCCCATGAAGCGACACCTCGGCGTTGTTTGCCTGGGATAACCGGTCGATGCCGTGCGTCCTGCTCTTGTCAGACATGTTTTACCTGCCCGGCCCGCGCGTTGTCGTGTTGCCGGCCCGCGTGGAAATATTGTTTAATCACCGCCTGCAGCTCATTGAGCCGTGGAATGGCCAGGGTTTCCAGTTTTTCCCGGGTGGCGCCCCGATCCAGCGAAATACAGTCTTTCCATAACGAACGGCCCGCTATCACCCCGGAGGCGCCTTTGCTCATGGCGTGCTGTACCTGGGTAAGAAAGGTGGCGTGGTCGACGCCGGCGGAGAGCACCGCCCACGGCACTTCACCGGCAAGTCGGGTGATGTCGGCGCAGGCCTGTGGCGATCCGGGGTAGGGCAATTTCAATACCTTGGCTCCGCATTCAAGGGCGATTCTGGTGCCGCCGTAGATAAGTTCAGGAATTTTCCGTTTAAATTCCTCGTCGGTTTCATCATCGAGTTTATAGGTCAGGAACTCAACCACCAACAATAAATCCTCGCGGGTGAAATCCTCGATGCAATGGCGCAGGATGTCGATATTATGCTGGTTCGCCCCCTCGCGATCCGCGCGCAAATACACCATGATTTTGCCGCCGGTGGCGCCCAGTTCGCGCACCCGCCGCGCGCTGATATTCTCAGCCAGCCGGGAAAGGCGGTAGCCTTCCGGCGTGGTGTCGAATCCGGAGGCGTCAAGGCCGATAAGCAGCGCCGTGTCGCGCGCTATAATACCGTCATCCACCAGCTGCGGCACGGCGCAGACCGGATCGACCAGTACGCATGAGGCTTGGCTTGCCAGATAACGGGTGATATCGGCCTTGATCTGCCCCAGCTCCCGTTCTGAAATCTGCGCCTGCCGGGCGGGATCGCTCGATAGCAGGCTGCGCATGGCACCTCGCTGATCGCAGGCGATCACCATCATGGCGCCGTTGCTGCCACAGATTTGCTGATAGCTGCGTAATTCTGAGGTGGACATTTTTGACATGAAACTCTCCTTAACATGAAATATATTACAGATGAAAAACGCTGTTGTAGCAGATACCCGTTACCGTCATCGTCTTTGATTAATGGGGAGAAAAATGCGCCAATCCAGCGGTTTATAAGGGGTTTAACCCCCCTGGCGGATTGCAATTTCCAGCATATTGCGCAATAATTCCCCCATCGACAGAATGAGTGTAATACATTACAGAAAGGAATTTCAAGCTGAAAGAGCCAATTTTGCAAGATCTTGCAGCCACGCGCGCCATGATGCATATGGTGGCGAAGCTGCACTATGAGTCCGACATGCCCCAGGTGGAGATTGCGCGCAAGTTCAATGTCTCCACCGCCACCATCTCGCGGCTGCTGAACAAGGCGCGCGCCGCGGGCATTGTGCGCATCGAGGTGGTGGCGCTTTCTTCGCCTGAGAATATGACGGCGGATCTGATTAAGCGTCTGGGATTAAAGAAGGCCTTTGTGGTGGATGCGCCGCCGGCCAACGTGCTGGGCTCGCTGGCCGCGCCGCTTTCCAGGCTGCTGGAGCAGGCGGGGCTGGGCGCCGGCTCGGTTCTGGGCATCGGCTGGGGCAGGGCGATACGGGAAGTGACCCTGGCCGGCATGCCGCGGCTGCCGGGCACCTTGACCGTGGCGCTAAACGGCGGCATGCAGCAGGCCGCGCCGCATTTCCAGATAACGGAGTTCGTCAGGCGCGCCGCCGAGCAGCTCGAAGGCAAGCCCTATTTCCTGCATGCGCCCTATATCTCCTCCGCCGAGCTGCGCGATGCGTTTCTCGCCGATCGCAGCGTGCAGGATATTATTTCGCTATGGGACCGGCTGGATGTGGCGATCGTCGGCATTGGCCTGACCCATGCGCCGAAACCCGGCGAATCCACCACCGCCACCGCCGATGAAAAGACGCTGAGCCGCGCCGCCGGCGACGTGCTGCGCCATTACGTTGCCGAAACCGGCGAGGTGTTGCATTGGGAAGGGGAGGCGCGGATGATTGCCGCCTCGCCTGAACAGCTCAGGCGCACGCCGCTGACCATCGGCGTGGCCGCCACGCCGGAAAAGGCCGCCGGCATTATCGGCGCGGTGCGTTCGGGCATGATCAACTGCCTGGTGACCGATGTGAATACCGCGCAGGCCATACTGGATCGCCTGCCGGCGGCCTAGCCGGTTTCGGCCCGGGCCGCCGCCGGGAGTTTTACCGGGCGGGGAAGGGATAATGCGCGCCCCGATATTCGGGGCGGCCGGGGGAATATTCCCGCAGGGTTAACGTAACGCCCGGCACGCGCGGGTGATACGTTCACAGGCCTCGATCAGGCGCCTATCGTCTATGGCGTAGGCGATGCGCAGGTAGGGCGACGCGCCGAAGGCCGAACCTTGCAGGGTGGCGACATGGGCGGCGTCCAGCAGGTAGGCGGCAACGTCGCCGTCGCTGGCGAGCGTGGCGCCGGCCGGCGTTTTTTTGCCGATTATGCCCGAACAGTTGGCAAACACATAAAACGCGCCCGGCGGCTCGGCCGCATCCAGGCCGTCGATGGCGTTGACGCAGTCCATGATTATGGCGCGGCGTCTCGCCAGGGTCGCCATCCAGTCGTCCATAAAGTCCAGGCCCTGCTCCAGCGCCGCCACCGTTGCCGCCTGTGAAATGGAACTGGGGTTGGACGTGCTTTGCGATTGCAGGATCTGCATGGCCGCCACCAGCCAGGCCGGACCGCCGGCATAGCCCAATCGCCAGCCGGTCATGGAATAGCCTTTCGACACGCCGTTCACCGTCAGGACACGATCCCTAAGCCTGGGCTCCACCTGCGCCAGCGTGGCGAATTCGCCCGGCGCATGGCAGATATGCTCGTAGATATCATCGGCCATCACCAGTACCCGCGGATGATCGAGCAGTACCGCGGCCAGCTCCTGAAGCTCGGCGCGTGAATATACCGCGCCGGTGGGGTTGTTGGGGGAGTTCAGGATAAGCCAGCGGGTTTTGGCGCCGATGGCGGCGGCCAGGTCGGCCGGCCGCAGTTTCCAGCCCCGGTCCTCGGCGCAGGGCACCAGGCGGCTTTCACCCTCGGCCAGCGCCACCATATCCGGATAGGAAACCCAGTACGGGGCGGGAATAATGACCTCATCGCCGGCCGCCACCGTCGCCAGCAGGGCGTTGAAGATGAGCTGTTTGGCGCCGCTGCCCGCGATAACTTCCTCAGGCGCGTAGTGAAGGCCGTTTTCGCGGCCGAATTTGGCGATAATGGCATTTTTCAGCGCCGCGGTGCCCGACACTGCTGTGTATTTTGTATCACCTTGTACAATCGCGTCGACGCCGGCCTGCTTGATGTGCGCCGGCGTTTCGAAGTCGAGTTCGCCTTCGCCAAGATTGATAACATCCTGTCCGGCGGCGGTTAGCGCGCGAACCTGGTCGGAAATCGCCGCCGTAGGCGAAGGTCTGGCCCGGCGTAAGCGAGGCGCAAGTAATTCGGTTGACATCATTTCCCCTTTATCAGAAATAATAAAATTGTATTATGTGATACAATAAAATCAATTTAAGCTATCACGTCCACACCCGGATTGACCACTTTTTTTGCCGTCTTTATGCCATCATTCAGCGGTGGCGACGGCGCGAGCGTCCGGACTTAAACCGGTTTCCTGCGAGGCCGGCCCGGTTAACTGCTACAGGACTTCCAGCCATGACATTGATTTTTGTTGCGCACGACACGCCGGAACCGGCGCTCCACGGGGCCATGGCCGCCATCCTGGCCGCCCGGCTGCGCCTGCCGCTGGCCCATCTGGCGCAGGAGTGGGATCTGGCGCTTTATCCCGATGCCTGCCAGCACGCGCCTGCCGTCGGTCCGCTGGTCGCCAGCGGGCTTATCTGGCAGGAACGCCTGGGCGTTCAAGGCGCCGGCGCGGCGAAACATTGGTCCGAACTGCCCGATGTGCCGTCCGGGCAGGATTGGGTGATACCGCTCGGGCCGGCGCAGTTGGCCGAATTGCCGGCGCGGCTGCGGGCATTACGCCGTCTCGCCGTGGACTATCAGCTGGTGCGCGTGACGCCCACCGCCAGGGGGCTGGTCTTTACGCGCGACGGCGCCGCGCAAACCGCCTGGGGAGAGTGGCGACGCGACGGTTATGGCCGCTGGATAGCACAGGACATCGCGCCCACCGCCGGCCGGTCTTCCGGCATGGCGACGGGGGAGGATATGCCGATGGCCGATACCGCGCCGGCCATGGCGCCCGCGAACGCGTGTCCTGGCGACGGTGCGCCGCTTTGCATCGCGCTGCTCGGCTCGCGGCGGGATCAGCTTGATGCCTATCCGGCGATCGCGGCCGCGATCGGCGACGCCGCCGACGCCTTGTCTTTGAGGGTGGATATCATTTTCGCCTCGCCGCAGGAACCCTGCGCGCATATCCTCGCGCGCGCGGACGGCGTCCTGTTGCCCGGCGGCGCCTCCATGGCCAACGTGGCCGGGCAGATTGCCGCCGCCCGTTATACGCTGGATAACGGTATTCCCACCCTGGGGTTGTGCCTGGGCATGCAAACCATGACCACGGCGGTAGCCCAGCGCATGCTGCGTTCCACCGACATCAACCTGGCCGAAGCCGACCCACTGGCGCCGGTCAAATCCTTTATTCCCCTGCTGGACACGCCCGGGCTGCCCCGGCACCGTCTGGGCGATCGGGTCATGCTGAGCCGGCCGGGCAGCCGCATGCACCGGCTGCTCGGCCAACGGTCGGTCATGCGCTATAACCACCGCTTCCAGCTTAATCCGGCGTTGAAAGCGGATCTGGAGCGGTATGGCCTGCGCATCAGCGCCACCGATGACAGCGGCGCCATCGCCGATGGCATTGAATTGACCGACCATGATTTTTATCTCGGCGTCCAGGGCCATCCCGAGCTGTCGTCTTCCCCCGGCCGGCCGCATCCGCTGCTGACGGCGTTGTTAACGGCGGCGGCGCGGCGGCGGGAGGGGTAGCTACTTCAGGGTCACGCCGGCGCGCGGATCGTCGGCCAGGCGCGCAAGCTCGGCCGCCACCTGGGCGATGACGTCCGCCTCAAGATCGATAAGCGGCGCGCGCACATGGTGGCCGTCGAATCCGCGCAGGTTCATGGCGGCCTTGACCAGCTGCGGCTGGCCGTGGCGGCGGGCCAGGGCGCGGTAGGGATACCACAGCTGGTGCAGATCGCGGGCGGTGGCGGCGTCGCCGCGCTCAATCGCGCGATAGGCGGCCAGGATGATTTCCGGCAGCGCGCAGCTGTTGGTGCTGCTGATGCCGTCGAAGCCGCACATCATCGGCCCGAGGAACGCCAGGTCGGAGGCGCAGAACAGCCGCAGGCGGCCGGCCAGCCGGTTGGCGATCTGGTCGATGGCGGTCGGGTTGAGATCGCCCTGCTTGATGCCCACCACACCCTCGATGTCCGCCAGTTGCTCAAGTACCGCCGGCGGTAGGGTAATGCCGATGCCCGGCGCGTTATAGACCAGGATGCCGGTGCGCGACAGCGGCGCCATTTGCTTAAAGAAGCTGACGATCTGCGCGTCGGTGACTTCGGAGACAAACGGCGGCGTAACCATCGGCAGGCCGCCCAGGTCGCCGGCAAGCGTCGTCAGGTCCCGCACCGTGCGCGCGTCGGACCCGGCGCTGCACAACATCACCGGCACCCGATCGCCCACCACATCCATCACCCGGCGAAACAGCAGGGCGCGTTCATCGGCGCTCATCGCCGGGAATTCACCATAGGTGCCGCCAATCAGCACGCCGTCGTAGCCCAGCGCGATGACCCGCTCGATATTGCGCGCAAGACCTACGAAATCAAACGCGCCATCGGCGGTAAACGGGGTGACGGTGATGTTAAAAATGCCGTGCAGGCGGGCCTGGCTTTCACTGATGTCTTTCATAAAAATGCTTCCTGTTCAATAAGAGAATGCCCGCCGCCCGGTAGCGTGGCCGGGCGACGGTTTAAGCAACGCCTCGCGGCGGAAAAAACGCCGGACGGGCAGGGCGCCGTCCGCGCGCCGGGCACGGGACGGCGGCCGGGGTCCGCCAGAGGATTACAGGCGGTAGAGCGGGCGATCCACCGACCCGAGCACCCGGTAGCCGGTTTCCGTCACCACGATGGTTTCGCTGACGCCGACGGTAAATTCACCGTAGATCCTGAGCGCCGGCGGGATATGAAAGGTCATGCCCGGGCGCAGTTCGGTGGTAATGCCGCTGTACAGGCTGAGGATCGCCCCCTCGCCCCAGTCCGGCGCGAATGACACGCCGATGGAATAGCCGGTGCGTTTTTTAAAGTTATCGGTATACCCGGCGCGGTCGATCACCTTTTGGCAGGCGATATGCGGGGCTTCGCAGGTCGCGCCGGGGCGGATGGCGTCCAGGGCCGCCTGTAGGGCTTCCTGACAGGTTTTTTCCATTTCCAGCGCCACGGCGGGCGGCTTGCCAAGCCATGCGGAACGCATCAGCGCCGCGTGGTAGCGGTCGTGGGTGGCGGCCATTTCCAGGAAAATAGGATCGCCGTCGGCGATTTTGCGCCGGCGCCAGGTGCCGTGCGGCACGCCGGTGCGCGGGCCGGAGGATACCAGCGGCTCCATGCCCATATATTCGGAGCCGGCGGCAATGGCGGCGCCCATCATGGCGGCAACCAGGTCGTTCTCGGTGGCGCCGGCCTGGATGGCGGCGCGCCCGGCCAGCATGCCCGCGTCGACATAGCGGGCGGCGTGGGCCATTTTTTCCAGCTCGGCGGCGGATTTCACCGCGCGCAGCTGTTCAATCACGCCCGCCGCGTCGTGAATCACGCCCAATTCGGCCTGTAACGCCTCATAAACGGCGATCGGCAAAAACCAGCCGCGTTTATCGATGCCGATGCGCCGTTGGGTCCAGCCGCGTTCCTTCAGAACGCCGAGCAGGAAATTCACCGGATTATCGCCGTCGGTATAAATGGCGGCGTCGCGGATAAAGGTATTGGAAATAAAATTGAAATACTCCAGCTGGCGGATCACAAATACCGGCTCGCCGTCCACCGGCAGCACCAGGGTCTGAAAGGTGTAATAGCCCGGGGTCTGCTGGCCGGTCAGGTAAAAAATATTCTCCGGGCTGGTGATGACCATCACATCCAAAGAGGCCTGGATCAGGAGCGCGCGCGCGCGCTCGATGCGCCCGCGATACTCCTCCTGGAGAAAGGCGGATTCGCCGCCCGGCACCACGCGGCCCAGATCGGGCAACGGGGTTTTGGTCACTGCTGTCGTTGGTGTCGTCATTTAATGAACTCCTGGATAAATTGCGCGCGCGCGGGGTCAAAACTGACCCCCAACCCGCACGCGCTCGGGCTGCTGACCAGCCCTTGGGAATAGATAAGACCGTCGACCGGGTCGTTGCCCAGCCCGTCGGCGCCGTACAGTTCGGCAAACGCCGGCCGGGCGGCGCAGGCGGTGTGCAGGGCGGCGGCGGTGGCGGCGGCGCCCTCGTTCATCTGACCGATCATAAAGGGCACGCCGGCGGCGTTAAGCCGCCGCGCGGCGTCGTAAGCCGGGCCGACGCCGCCCATTTTCACCAGCTTCAGGTGTGCCCATACCTTGCCGCCCAGGCCGATAATACGCGCCAGATCCGCCTCGCTGCTCATGCTCTCGTCCAGCATCAGCGGAATGGGGCTGGCGTCGGCCAGCGCCGCATAGCCATGGTCGGGATGGTCGGCATGGCCGTCGGCAATCGGCTGTTCCATATAGCTCAAATCATAGGATGCCAAGGCCCGCAGGCGCGCCAGGGCCTCGCTCGCCGGCCATTGGCCGTTGGCGTCCGCCGCCAGGTTGATGCCCGCGCCGAAACGACGGCGCAGGGCGGCGACGCGGTCCAGATCCTGGTCGAATCCGGCCACGCCGACCCGCAGTTTCAGCTCGGTAAAACCCCGATCCACATAGGTTTCGGCCTGTTGCAGCATCTGTTCGCGCGTGGACCAGAACAGCGTCTGGTTGGTGTGATAGCGTACCGGCGGTAATGCCGCGCCGGCGTCCACTGGCGCAATGGGGCTAACGCCCTGGCCGATCGCCGCGCCGGCGCCCGCAGATAACGCGATGCCCGCAGGGCGGTGATCCCCGGTCGTTTCACCGTCCAGCCAGCGGGCGACGCTCACCCCGGCCTGCCGGGCAAGCAGATCATGCAGCGCCATATCCAGCAGCATGCGTGTCGGCGCCAGGCTTCGGTGCGTCCGGCTATTCAGCGCGGCCAGCAGCCCGCGGGCGTCCAGGTCAAGATCGATAAGCCCCAGGACGCGAATGACATCGTCCAGGACCTGTTGCGGGCTGTAGCCGTTGAGGTAGGCGATATTCACCCGCACCTCGCCCAGTCCCTGGCGGCCCTGGTCTTCCAGCAGCAGGTAAAGTTCGTCAAGCGACGCCACGCTTCCCGAGGAGGCGGTATACAGACGCAAATGGGGATAGCGCAGCGCGGCGCGATATAATGTGGCTTTCACTGTGGCTCCTTAGCGGCTCATCATCGCCAGCGCCACGTCGCGATAGATAACGCTGGCGGCGATAAATTCATCGATGGGCACGAACTCATCGGGCTTATGCGCGTCGGCAAGCGACCCCGGGCCGATGACGATGCCCTTGGTGCCGAGACTGCGAAAATGCACCAGATCGCAACCGCCCTGAAAGCCGAACGGCCCCGGCTCCGCGTTGCCCTGGGCGCGGCAGGCGTCCAGGCCCGCCAGCACGATGGGGTCGCCGGAATCGGTTTCCGTCGCGCCGCCGGTGGTCGGCTTAAAGGTGATGATTTCGCTGCGCACGCCGAACTTATCGTGCGCAAGCGTAAGCAAATCGCGCAGCTCCTGCTTAACGCGCTCTTCGTCTTCGCCAGGCACCATCCGCCGGTCCAGCAGCAGCTCGCAGCTGTCCGGCAGCACGTTATCCGCATGGCCGCCGCTGATGCGCGTCACCGTCAGGCTGGCGGATCCCACCAGCGGATGGCAATGGCAGCGCACGCTGTGTTGGTGAGCGTGCTCCACCAGCCCCAGCAGTTGCGCCGCGCGGAAAATGGCGTTTTCGCCCAGCTCCGGCGTGCCGGAGTGCGCGGTGACGCCATGTACCCGCACCAGCGGACGCAGGCTGCCTTTATGGGCGGAGTAAGTGGTATTGGAGGTGGGTTCGCCGATGACCGCGTAATCGATTTTCGCCGGCGCTTCGCGCACGTAGAATTTGGCGCCTTCGCTTGCGACCTCCTCATCGGCGACAAAAATGCCCATCAGGGTGCCGCGCCAGCTGTCCGGATTGGCCGCCAGCATCCGCATGGCTTCAAGCATCGCCACCAGCGGACCCTTGGCATCGCAGGAGCCGCGCCCGTAGAGTTTGCCGTCGCGCTCGGTGAGCACGAACGGATCCTGGCTCCAGCCGGCGCCCGCCGGCACCACATCGATATGGGTGTTAAAGGCGAAGCAGGGACCGGGGCCGTTTTCCAGGCGCGCGATCACATTGGTCCGGCCCGGCAGGTATTCGCTAAGGGCCAGGTCAAAGCCGGCGTCGGCCAGCAGTCCGCTGATATGTTCGGCCGCCTCGCGCTCGCGCCCCGGCGGGTTTTCGGTATTGATTGCGACCAGCGCGGCAAGATCGCGTTTCATCCTGCCGATATCGGGCGATGAAAGACTCATCGACATCTCCTGAGGTGAATAAAAAGCCCCCGACGAGGGCGTAGGGTGGATATCAGTGCAATATCTGATCGAGGAAGCGCTGCGCCCGCTCGCTCACGTCGCCGCCAAAAAACTTCTCGCTTGGGGCGTTTTCAATGATTTCGCCGTTTTCCATAAAAACGATATGGTTGGCGGCGCGCCGGGCAAAGCCCATCTCATGGGTCACCACGATACTGGTCATGCCCTCGGCGCTCAGATCGGCCATCACGTCGAGCACTTCGCGGATCATTTCCGGATCCAGCGCCGAGGTCGGTTCGTCAAACAGCATCAGCCTGGGTTTCATCGCCAGGGCGCGGGCGATGGCCACCCGTTGCTGCTGGCCGCCGGACAATTCGTCGGGAAACGCATCGGCCTTGTCCGGAATGCGCACCTTGCCCAGCAGCTCCAGCGCCTGGGCCTGGGCTTCGGCGCGGCCGACGCCGCGTACCGTCATCGGCGCCAGCATGATGTTTTCCGCGGCGGTGAGATGGGAAAACAGCTCGTAGCTCTGAAATACCATGCCGATGTCCTGGCGCAGACGGTGCGGCTTGATATCGGCGTGGGAAATATCCTGGTTGCGGAAAAATATGGCGCCGCCTTGAATCGGCTCGAGCAGGTTGACGCAGCGCAGCAGGGTGGATTTGCCCGATCCGGAGGGGCCAATCAGCACCACGGTGTCGCCCTCGGCCACGTTAAGCGAGCAGTTTTTCAGCACATGCTGGGCGCCGAAGTGTTTATCGATGCCGATGATTTCAAGTACCGGTTTTGTGCTTTTCATCTACGTTCCCTCAGTGTGTCGCGCTGGTGGTGCCGCGCAACAGGCGTTCGGTGAATGACAAGGCGGGCTTCCTGCGTTTTTTCGGGTCGAGGTAGCGTTCAAGCCAGGCCTGTCCCAGCATAAAGAGGGTGGTCAGCACCAGGTAGTAGATACCGGCGGCGCACAGGGCCTCGAAATAGCGAAAGCTGGCGCTGGCGGTCTGGTTGGCTATCAGCAGCAGTTCCTGCACGGCAATCACCGAGACCAGGGCGCTGGATTTCAGCATGCTGATCATTTGGTTGCCCATCGGCGGCAGCACGATTCTCGCCGCCTGCGGCAGCACGATCTTGCGCATGATCTGACCGCCGGTCATGCCCAGCGCCATGCCCGCGGTGCGCTGCCCGCTGCGCACCGCCTGCAGGCCGGAGCGCAGGATTTCCGCCATATACGCGCCTTCGTTCAGCGACAGCGCCAGGATCGCGCAGGTAAACGCCGAAAAACGCACGCCGAATCCGGGCAGGACGTTATAGACAAAAATGATCTGGAACAGCACCGGCGTCCCGCGAAACAGCCAGAGGTAAAAAAAGGCCAGCCCTTTGCAGACACGCAACCGGGATTCCTGCAACAGGGCCAGCACCAATCCCATGATGATGCCGAAAAAAAGCGAACACACCGTTAACAGCAGGGTCATCAACGCGCCCTGCATAAACGCCGGTGAGAACAGGTACTGCCAAACAAGATCAAGGGACATGAACTTTCCTTAAACGCCGTGACCGGTCGGTAATCGTCTTTAAGATCAAAAAATAGCCACCGACGCGGGGAACCGCCATTTAGCGATCAATTTCTGGTAGGTGCCGTCGGCAACGAGTTGTTTCAGGCCGGTTTCCAGCAGGGTTTTCATCTGCTCATCACCCTTGCGCACCGCAAAACCGATATGCGTATCCGCCTCGAACTCATCGCCGGTGGTCTCGAAGGTATCGGCCTTTTCGCTCAGCAGCGCCACGGCGCCCGGCGTGGAGGTAAACTCGGCGTCGGCGCGATTTTGCGCCACCGCCACCGCCGAATCGGTGCCCGCCGGGAAGGTCATCACGTTAATGGCCGCCTTGCCGGCGTCCTGGCACTGTTTGCTGGTTACCCGCGCCTGGCTTTCCTCGATGCCGCCGAGGGTCACGGCGACATTTTTACCGCACAGCGACATGTCGCGGCCGGTGATCCCGGCCGGGTTGCCCTTGGCGACAATCACCCGGCTGCCTATTTTCAGGTAAGGCACAAACTCCACCTGCTCCGAACGCACCGGGTTGATATACATCGCCGAATTGATGATATCCACGCGTTTACCCTGCAGGGCGGGGATAAGCCCCTTGAATTCCATCGACATCGGCTGCGGTTTCAGCGCCAGCTTGGCGGAAAGCGCGTTGATCAAATCGATATCAAAACCGGTCATCTTGCCGTCCAACATGTATTCAAACGGCATAAAGGTGGCGGCGGTGCCGTAGGTCAGCTCGCCCTTGCTGATAAGCGCCGGCGCGGCGGCCTGGCTTATCAGGGGGGCGCCCAGACATAACGCGGCCAGGGTAACGACGGCATAGCGACGCAAAAACAGGTTTTTAGACATGTCAGGCTCCGGGGATGATAAGCGTAATTGCTCTTTGTGTATCATTAAATACAATTGATAGGGGTTGTCAAGGCTCTTTTTTGGTGCATTAACTGCACTATTTAGGGGCTTTGGCGCTGTTTTCCGGTGTTATTGTGTAATTGGATATTGTATAATAATATACAACAAATACTTTCGGATGCGCACTACATGACTCAAACGGCGACGGCCAGCGGACGGCGGCTGGCAAATCAAATCCTTGATCTGATACGCGAGGCCAAATTCGAGCCGGGGCACCACCTGCGCGAGCAGCAACTGGCGGATATGGCGGGCGTATCGCGCACCCCGGTGCGCGCGGCCATGAAGCTGCTGTGCGAACTGGGCATTATCGAAACGCGGCGCAACCAGGGGTTCTTCCTGCTCAAGCCCTTTGATGAAATCCAGCGCATCAGCATAGACGTGCCCGCCAGCAGCGATCAGGATCTGTATGAACAACTGGTCAAGGATCGCATTGCCGGCAAACTGCCGGAATCCCTGACCCAGATCGAAATCTCCCAGCGTTACGACGTCGATCGCAATGTACTGGCGCGCACGCTGCTGCGGCTATCCGAGGACGGGCTGATCGCGCGCAATAAGGGCCACGGCTGGTCGTTTCTGCCGACGCTCAATACTGACGTGGCGCTCAGCAATGGTTACCGGTTCCGGCTGATGATCGAGCCGGGCGGGCTGCTGTCCGACGGTTTCCAGGCGGACAAAAGCGCGCTTAAACGGCTGCGACAACAGCATATGTTCCTGATTTCCCACCCGGATATCCTAAGCGTCGACGGACGGCTGATTTTTGACACCGATGCCGGTTTCCACGAAACGCTGGCGGAATTCAGCGGCAATATTTTTGTCCTGCAGGCCATCGTACAGCAGAACCGCCTGCGCCGGCTGCTGGAGTTCGGCAGCTATACCAACAAGCAGCGGGTGCGCGAATGGTGCGGCGAACATGTGGCGATTATCGACGCCGTGCTGGAGAGCCGCACGGCTGAAGCCGCCGAAATGATGCGCCGCCATTTGCAGTCCGCCTATGAAAACGTACTTAATAAAGTCAGCAAAATCAGCCAGGAACGCTAACACCAGGCTTAACGCAGGCGGAATACTCCGCTGTTTAACCTTAGTTTAATAAATCAGGAGTCGGTAATGGATTTTGGCATTCAGGGGCGCGTGGCGCTGGTCAGCGGCGCCGGCGGCGGCCTGGGGCGCGCCATCGCCCTGGCATTGGCGGCGGAAGGCGTAAAGGTGGCGGTCTGCGGACGCACGCAAACCACGCTTGATGAAACCGTGGCGCTTATCGCGGCACAAGGCGGCAGCGCCCGCGCCTGGACGCTGGATCTCACCCGCCAGGACACGTTTGACGCCGTACTGGCCGATATTCGCGCCAGCCTCGGGCCGGTGGGCATCCTGGTCAATAATTCCGGCGGACCCCAGCCCAGCGGTGCCACGGGCGTGGCGCCCGAACAGTGGAACGCCCAGTTTTCCGCCATGGTCGGATCGCTTATCCTGCTGACCGACAAGGTGTTGCCGGACATGCGCGCGGCGGGCTGGGGCCGCATTATCACCAGTACCTCGTCCGGCATTGTGGCGCCCATCGCCAACCTGGGCATCTCCAATACCCTGCGCATCGCACTCGCCGGCTGGTCGAAAACCCTCGCCTCCGAGGTCGCCCGCGACGGCATCACGGTAAACGTCATGGTACCGGGCCGCATCGCCACCCGCCGGGTAGGACAGCTTGACGCCGCCCGCGCGGGACGCGAAGGGGTCAGCGTGGACGCGGTGGCGGCCAAAAGCGCGGCGGCCATCCCCGCCGGACGCTATGGCAACCCCGCGGAATACGGCGCGGTGGCGGCATTCCTCGCCAGCAGCCCGGCCTCTTATATGACCGGCGGCGTGATCCGCGTCGACGGCGGCATGATCCCCTCCCTCTAAGCCAAGCATACCGCCGGCCACGCCTGGCCGGCGACGTCATCCCCTGCCACGACGCCACGCGTGCCGCCTCAAAATGGTGCAGGCGCTCCCCGGCCATGCATCAATTTTTTTATATGCGTCCACTCACAAATCGGGAAGATAACGAAATGGCGCTCTTGCGCCCATGGATTCTTTAACTATATGTTAATTTTTCTTACAATAATTGTTATGGGACACGACCCATGTCGATAAAATTCTGTAAACCCATGATCGGTTTTGCTGTTTTACTGGGCGCGGCCGCGCCGGCGCTGGCGCTGCCGGCGGGTTATCCGGCCGATTACCAACAGGTGGTGGACGGCGCTAAAAAAGAAGGCAAGGTGGTTATTTATTCCACCACCGACACCCAGGCCGCGGGACCCCTGATCCAGGGGTTCGAGGCGGCGTATCCCGGGGTGAAGGTGGAATATAACGATATGAACAGCACCGAACTCTATAACCGCTATATCAGCGAACAGGCGGCCGGCGGCAACAGCGGCGACGTTATCTGGAGCTCCTCCATGGATACCGCGCTGAAACTGGCCGCCGACTATGCGCTCGCATACGCCTCGCCTGAGGAGAAAAGCCTGCCCAAATGGTCGGTATGGAAAGAAAAGGCCTACGGCACCACCTATGAGCCGCTGGTGTTTATCTATAATAAACGGCTGATCGCGGCCAATGAAGTGCCGGACTCCCACGCGGCGCTGGCCAAATTGGTCCAAAGCCAGCCGGACCGCTTCAAAAACAAGGTCACCACCTACGATATCGAAAAATCCGCCCTCGGCTTTATGCTGGCGGTACAGGATATGAAAGCCGATCCGCACTACTACGACCAGCTTGCCCAAACGGCAAAAGGCGGGCTGTCGGTACAGTCGTCCACCGGCACCATGCTGGAACGGGTCTCCTCCGGGGAAAACCTGATAGGCTATAACATCCTGGGATCCTATGCCGACGCCCGCATCAAGACCGATCCGTCCATGGGGATTTCTTATCCCAACGACTATATCCTGGTGCTCTCCAGGGTCATGTTTATCAGCGACGAAGCGCAAAATAAAAACGCCGCCAAGCTCTGGCTGGATTACGTGTTATCGCCGCAAGGGCAGGACGTGCTGGCCAACAAGGCCGATATTACCTCCCTGCGCAATGATATTGCCGGGGATAACGATCTGGACGGCATGACTAAAAAATTGGCCGGCGCGATCAAGCCCATCCCGGTGGACGACAGCCTGCTGGAATACCTGGAACAAAATAAACGGCTGGATTTCATCAAAAAATTCCGCGCGGCGGTGAACAAATAGCCATAACGTCCGGCGCGCGGCGCCCAGGCGTTAGCGCGCCCGCACAGTGCTTTAGCCGCAGCCCCATCGCCGCTGATCAACGGGATACCACATGCAGACATTGCGAAACATCTGGCGGCGTTTGCCGCGCGGCGTGGTGGTACTATTAACCGCGCTGGTTATCTATGTACCGCTGTCATTCATTATTATCCAAAGCTTCCTGTCGGCTCCGTTCTTTTCACCGTCGAAGGTGATAAGCCTTGAGGCGTTCCGCTTTATCTTCACCGACCCCGATTTTTATAAGGCGCTGCGCAACGGCTTTATCCTGGCTTTCGGTCTGGTGGCCATCGCCATTCCGCTCGGCGGCATCCTGGCGTTCCTGATGATCAGGACCGACCTGCCGGGCCGCCGGTTTATCGAGCCGCTGATCCTGGTGCCGGTGTTCGTCTCGCCGATGGTGCTGGCGTTCGGCTATGTGGTGGCGGCGGGGCCGGTGGGGTTTTTCTCCCTCTGGGCGCAAAGCCTGGTGGGGTTTATTCCCTGGGATATCTACGCCATGAGCAGCATCGTGGTCATTGCCGGGCTGACCCACGTGCCGCACGCGTATCTTTATATTTCCTCGGCGCTCAGGAGCGTGGGTTCGGATGTGGAGGAAGCGGCGCGCACGGTGGGCGCCACGCCGCTGCAGGTGATGCTGTCGGTCAGTCTGCCGATGGTGCGCCCGGCGATCCTCTACGCCTGCGTGCTGTTGTTTTTCCTTGGGCTTGAAGTGTTCGGCCTGATGCTGGTGCTCGGCGACCCCGAAGGCAATCTGGTGCTGGCCACCTATCTGTTTCAACTGACCAATAAGCTCGGCACGCCGTCCTACCATCTGATGGCGGCGGTGGCGGTCGTCTTGATTTGCCTCACCATCCCCCTGGTGATGCTGCAACGGCGGCTGATGCGCACCGCGAACCGCTTTGTCACCGTCAAAGGCAAAGCCGCGCAGGCCAGGCTGCTGCCGCTGGGCAAGTGGCGCTGGGTGGCGGGCGTGGTGGTGGTGGTCTGGCTGACGGTCACCATCGGCGTGCCGCTGGCGGGCGTGATGCTGCGCGCGTTTATCACCAACTGGGGGGTAGGGGTGGATATTTGGGCGCAGCTGTCGCTCAAGACCTTTCGCCTCATCCTCGGGCAGACCAATCTTATGCGCGCCATCGTCAATTCCATCAGCATCGGCGTGATTGGCGGCGCCATCGCGGTGATGTGTTATCTGTTTATCGGCCTGGCGCTGCATCGCAAACCCGACGGCGTCACCCGCTTTATGGATTACAGCGTGCTGGTGCCCAGAGCGGTGCCGGGCCTGCTGGCGGGGCTGGCGTTTTTGTGGGTGTTCTTGTTTATCCCCATGTGGCTGGACCGCTCGCTGAAAGACGGATTATTGTCGGCGCTGCCGTTCGCCGACGGACTGCGCGAGCATTTTATCGTCTGGCTGCGCTCCCTGCGCAACACCATTTTCAGCGTCTGGCTGGCGTACACGGTGGTATGGATGGCCTACGGGCTGCGGCTGATTTCCTCGACGCTGCTACAGGTGGGGCCGGAGCTGGAAGAGGCCGCGCGCACGCATGGCGCCCGGCAGGGCCAGGTTACCCGCCATGTCACCATTCCCTTGTCGCGCTTCGGCCTTATCGGTTCCTGGCTGCTGATGTTCCTGATTTTCGAGCGTGAATATTCCACCGGCGTGTACCTGCTCTCGCCCGGCACCGAAACCATCGGGTCGATGCTGGTGTCGTTGTGGGCGGCGGGGGCCATCGACATCGTCGCGGCGCTGTCGTTTATCAATATCGTGATTGTCGTGCTCGGCCTGGGCGTCGCCTTACGTTTTGGAGTGAAAATGTATGATTGAGCTGTCGGTTGAAAACCTGCACCTGAAATACGGCGATAATTCGGTATTGCGCGGCGTATCCATGCAACTGGCCAAGGGGGAGGTGGTGTCGCTGCTGGGACCGTCCGGCAGCGGCAAGACCACGCTGCTGCGCGCGGTGGCCGGGCTGGAAAAACCCACCGAGGGGCGCATCGCCATCGGCGAGACCCGGTTGTATGACGGCGCGGCAAACGTTGAGCTGCCGGCGGAGGAGCGTAATCTGGGGCTGGTGTTCCAGTCCTATGCCCTGTGGCCGCACAAAACGGTATTCGACAACGTGGCTTATCCCCTCAAGCTGCGCAAGGTGCCGTCAGCGGAGCTGACCCGGCGGGTACAGGCGATGCTCGATCAGCTGGGCCTCGGCCATCTGGGCCGGCGCCATCCCCACCAGCTCTCCGGCGGACAGCAGCAGCGGGTGGCCATCGGCCGCGCGCTGGTCTATAACCCGCCGATTATCCTGCTCGACGAGCCGCTGTCCAACCTGGACGCCAAGCTGCGCGAGGAAGCGCGGGTATTCCTGCGCGAGCTGATTATCCGGCTCGGCCTGTCGGCGCTGATGGTGACCCATGACCAGCATGAGGCGATGGCCATTTCAGACCGTATTCTCTTGCTCAATAACGGCATGATAGAGCAGCAGGGCACGCCGCAGGAGATGTACGGCGCGCCGTCCAGCCTGTTTACCGCCGAGTTCATGGGCAGCAACAACCGCCTGAACGGCCGCGTCATGGAACTGCGCGACGGTCTGGCGCGCATCGACGGGCAGGACTGGTCGCTGTGGGGCGGGGCGGGCGCGGGGCTGGCGGTCGGACAACCGGCGGCGGCCGTGATCCGGGTGGAGCAGGTGCGTTTTGCCGACCCGGCCGCCGACGCCGGCGACAATCAGTTATCACTGCCGCTCCTGACGCGCATGTACCTGGGCAACCGGTGGGAATATCTGTTCCGCACCGCCGCCGAGGGCATCCCGGTGCGCGCCTATAGCGATAGCGCCGCGCGCGACGGGCTGTGCCGGCTGTCGTTGCCGGCCGGGCATGTCTGGATATTCCCGGTATAAGCGCCGGCGGGCGGCACATGAACGCAAGCAAGACCCGGCCGTCACCGCGGCCAGACCGGCGGGGACGTGCTTCGCCAGTCGTCCGGTTGCCCTGCCGATCGCCGGTAAAACCTGGAAATGTGACGGAGAGTACGTTATAGATATCCGATCGCACATGCTCTCCCGGACAGGAACCCGACCCATGCCAACCCCCCTAGACTACCTGCAACACCATGCTTCAGCCCTGCTTGACGATATCAAGCGCCTGGTGGCGGCGCAGTCGCCTTCGTTAGACAAAGCCGCGGCGGACCGCTGCGGCGCGGCGCTGCAAAGCATTGTCGGCGAGCGCCTGGGCGCGGTTGCCCAGGTCTGCCTGCAGGACAGGTTTGGCGATCACCTGGCCTTTACCGTCGGCGAGGGTCCCCAGCTGACCTGTATCCTCGGCCATTTCGATACCGTGTGGGACCTTGACGAACTGGAGATGTCCGAACGGGACGGCAAGCTTTTCGGTCCGGGAGTGCTGGATATGAAGGCGGGACTGATCCAGGCGATATGGGCGGTGCGGGCATTGCGGCAGTGCGGATTGCTGCACGGCCACCGGGTCACGTTTATCTGTCCGTCGGATGAGGAACTGGGCAGTCCCAGCTCGCGCCAATGGACTGAACGGCTGGCGACCGGCGCCGATCGCGTCCTGGTGGCGGAGCCGGCCGTCGCCGATACCCATGAGGCGAAAATCGCCCGCAAGGGCGTGGGCCGCTTTGATATCAGGATTACCGGGCGCGCCGCCCATGCCGGTAATAATCCGCAAGAGGGCGTTAGCGCCATTCAGGAAATGGCGCGGCAGATCCTCTACCTGCACGGCCTGAACGCGCCGGATGTCGGCACCACCGTGAACGTCGGCGCGGCCCAGGGCGGCGGCAAAATCAATGTGGTGGCCGACCAGGCCTGGCTCGGCGTGGACTTACGCGTCACCCATATGGCGGAGGCGGCGCGCCTGCTGGCGGCGATTAACGGTATCGCGCCCACGGTTGCGGGTATCGACATCAAGGTCACGGGCGGCATGTCCCGGCCGCCGATGGAGCAAACGCCGCAAAATACGGCGTTATTCCAGCAGGCGCAACGGGCCGCCCGGCGCCTCGGCATTGCGCTTGCCGGCAAGGCGGTGGGCGGCGGCAGCGACGGCAATTTTACCTCCGCGCTGGGCATCGCCACCCTCGACGGGCTGGGGGCGACCGGGGCCGGCATACATGCCAGGCATGAACATATCATTATCGCCGATATCCCGCTGCGCGCCGCGCTGCTGGCCGAGATTATCCGCGGCGATATTGACTGAGGCGCGCCTGGCGCGCGTTATCCCCTGCGCCGATTGCCCGTTGTTCGTCCGCCATCCGACGAGCGACGGCAACGGCCACTCAGCGGTTAAGCAGCTCGACAAATTTTGCCAGCCACTGCGGATGGGCGGGCCAGGCCGGCGCCGTCACCAGGTTATCATCCACCCAGGCCTGATCGACGCCGATATCGGCATAGGTGCCGCCGCCCAGGCGAACCTCGGGGGCGCAGGCCGGATAGGCGCTACAGGTGCGGCCCTTCAGCACGCCGGCCGCCGCCAGGATTTGCGGGCCGTGGCAGACGGCGGCGATGGGTTTATCGGCGGCGTCGAAATCCTGCACCAAAGAGATGACCGCGGGATTAAGCCGCAGATATTCCGGCGCCCGCCCGCCCGGTATGACCAGGGCGTCATAATCCCGCGCCCGCGCCTGGGCGAAATCAGCGTTAAGCACAAAGCGATGGCCGGGCTTTTCGCTGTAGGTCTGGGCGCCGTCGAAATCATGGACGGCGGTCAGCACGTAATCGCCCTTGCCCTTATCCGGGCAGACGGCGTCCACGACATGGCCCAGCATCTGCAGCGCCTGGAAGGGCACCATGGTTTCGTAATCTTCAACGTAATCGCCGACCAGCAGCAAAATCTTTTTGGTTGTCATAACGGAAACTCCCTGGATAGGTGGAGGGGGAAGGCTGGATGTTCAGCCCATGCCGGCGCGGGGCCGGCGGGCGATAGCGGCCGCTATGGCGTTATTTTAGCCTGGAAATCACCGGAATAATGGCATTTGGCTAACAAAACGGCGTCTGGAGGGCCTTTGCCCGCGGCGGCAACCCGCCGCCCACGGTGTTAACAGGATCGCACCGCGGGAATTGCCGGCGTGTTACGCTTGCGGCTTGAGTTTATTCATTGGAAAAGGATCCGTGTCCAGCATTATATACTCCGGTTTTCCCAGTTTGCTGCCCAAGACGTTGCGCGGCAAAATGATCCTGCTGGCCGTTTTTATGGTCTTCCTGCCAATATTATTGATGTCTTATATTGTCGAGGTGAAAGGACGGGACGCCTTGATCGGCGAAAAACAAAACAAGCTGTACGCGGTGACCCATTTACTGAATGCGGCGCTGGGGGACAGCTTCAGTTTATTTCCCGATCTGCCCCGCGACGAGCGCATCAGGGCGCTCAACCACCATTTATCACAGGTCACCGATACGATTACCGCCGCCTTCCCAAACGTTGCGGCGGGTTATTATCACCGCCAGCTGGATGCCATCATTACCTACGCGCCGCAACAGCAGTACGGCAATACCGTGGGCCTCGCCATCCCGACCGATCACCCCGGCCGCACGGTGATGGCCACCGGCGAGCCATTGATCAAATCCGGTTCCCAGGTGCGCGGCAATATCATGAACGCCATGACGCCGATCAGACGCCACGGCGAGGTGGTGGGATATATCTGGGCCAATGAATTATCCCATGATATCGACAAACAGGCGCTGGCGATGGACGCCAGTATTTTAAGCGTAATAAGCATCGGGCTGGTCGGCAGCCTGTTTTTGATCATTACCTTTTCCCATCGGCTGTCCCGCGACGTCGAGGTGATTAAAAAAGGATTAAGCCAGCTTCCCTACGATTTAAATACCCGTATCCCGCCGCTGAAAGGCGAGATGGGCGGCATCGCCGATAATATCAATCATCTTTCCCACGCGCTGCGCGAGGCGCGAACGCTCAATGAACTGATCGTGGAAAGCGCCGCCGACGGCATGATAAGCGTGGACATCCATGGCCGCATTATCATGTGTAATCCCGCGGCGCGCGCCATTACCGGCTACCGGCGCGACGAACTGATCGGCAAGCATTACAAATCCTTATTTGAAAAAGAGGGCTATCACAGCCCGGTGCTGGATACGCTGATGCGCGGCATCGATCACGTCGGGGTGGAGGTGGACTATCCGGCCAAGGAACAAATCCTGCAAATCAAGGCCAGCAGCAGCCAGCTGCGCAACGCGCAGGGCAATATTATCGGCGCGCTGGTCATTTTTACCGATCTCACCGCGCAAAAAGAAATGCAGCGCCATATCGCCCAGGCCGAGCGGCTGGCGACGTTGGGTGAGCTGATGGCGGGGGTCGCCCATGAGATCCGTAATCCGCTCACCGCCATCAGCGGTTTCGTGCAATATTTAAAAGAAGGTGAAATAGACCCGCAGCGCCTTGAATATATCCAGATAGTGTTACAGGAAGTACGCTCGATCAATAAAGTCATCGAACAGCTGCTGGAATTTGCCCGCCCGCATACGCGCAGTTTCCAGCCTATTGCCGTTAACCAGATTATCCGCGAAACGCTGGTGCTGGTGCTCACCAATGCGCTCAATAACCGCATCGATTTCCATATCCGGCTCGACGACACGGTGCCGGATATCGAGGCCGATGCCGGATTGCTTAAACAGGTGATGCTGAATTTAATGATCAACGCGGTGCAGGCTATTCCGGCCAGGGGGGATGTTACGGTATCCACCGGTCTGCAGGCGCCGAATAAACTGCGGATACAAATTACCGATACGGGTATCGGCATGAGCGCCGAGGCGCGCAAAAAAGTCTTTACCCCCTTTTTTACCACCAAGCCTTCCGGCACCGGCCTGGGCTTATCCATCGCCCAGCGGATTATCAACGATCACGCGGGGGATATTATCATTGACAGTGAGCTCCAGCGCGGGACCACGGTGACCCTTATTCTTCCGATTAAAAAAATCACGGGTTAACGCTATGAACCAGCCTTATCATATTCTTATCGCCGACGACGAAAAAAGCGTGCGCATCATGCTGACCGCCGTATTTTCGCAAAATGGCCATCACATTACCTGCGCCGATGACGGTGAGCAGGCGATTGCCTTGTTCAAAGAACATAAGCCGGATATTGTTTTAATGGATATCCGCATGCCGAATATCGACGGTATCGAGGCGCTGCAAATCATGCGCGGCATACATCAGGATGTGCCGATTATCCTGATGACCGCCTATGCCGCGATTGAAACGGCGGTGGAAGCCCTGCGTCTGGGCGCGTTTGATTACGTGGTGAAACCCTTTGAACTGGATGAATTAAAGCTGCTGATGGGCCGCGCCCTGCAATTACGGGAGATGAAGCGGGAAATAAATCTGCTGCACCGCGAATTATCCGACAGCTATCGCTGCGATCGTTTCCTGACCAATAACCCGAAAATGATGGAACTGTGCCGCACCATCGCCAAGGTGGCGCAAAGCAGCGCCAGCGTGCTGGTGACCGGCGAAAGCGGCACCGGTAAGGAATTGATCGCCAAGGCCATCCATTATAATAGTCCGCGCGCCAAAGGGCCGTTTATCAAAGTCAACTGCGGCGCGCTGCCGGAATCGCTGCTGGAAAGCGAACTGTTCGGCCATGAGAAAGGGGCGTTTACCGGCGCGCAGATGCAGCGCCAGGGACTGTTTGAACGCGCCAACCAAGGCACCCTGCTGCTGGACGAAATAGGGGAAATGCCGTTTAACCTGCAGGTAAAGCTGCTGCGCGTGTTGCAGGAACAAGAGTTCGAGCGGCTGGGCGGCAGCCGGACGATTAAGACCAATATCCGCATCATCGCCGCCACCAACCGCGATCTTGCCGCGATGATCGAGCAGGGGTCGTTTCGGCGCGATCTTTACTACCGGCTTAACGTGATGCAGCTGTCGGCGCTGCCGCTGCGCGAACGTCCGCAAGACATCCTGCTGCTGGCCCGCCATTTCCTGCAAAAATTCAATGCTGAAAACAACAAGGAAATTATTGGTTTTGATGTCGGCGCCCTGAGCGCCCTGGAGGACTATGGCTGGCCGGGCAATGTGCGCGAGCTGTCCAACGCGGTTGAGCGGGCGGTGGTGATGAGCACCGGATACATGATTTTTGCCGATGACCTGCCCGGGCAGCTCCAGCCGGTCAAGCCCTGCGGGCCGGCGGACGACGGCGTGGACGGCATGGATGGCGAGCTGAATTTGAAGGAGCACATGAAATCCTATGAAAAGGACTTTATCGTTAAGGTATTAAGCCGTTACCAGGGCAACCGGGTGCAAACCGCCAAAGCGCTCGGCATCAGCCGCCGCGCGTTGATATATAAATTGCAAGAATATTGCATTGAATAAGTGAACAATATATTAATAAAGACTGATAATTATTAACATCATAATTCACGGCATATTTTTTTGGGCGCCGCGCGGGTCGCGCGTTATTTAATCGCGATCACAAATATACCGGGGGGGTGTGAGAAATAAACTGCGCACCCGCGCAATTCATTTCACAGGCCAGGGCTGGTTATTAATAATAATCAGCCCTGGCCTTTTTTATTTATGTTTATTTTCAATTAATTACCATGGATGGTGTTTTATTTTTCCCGCCGCCATAACTGGTCTGTTCATTGCAATTCCTTAGCCACTCCCAGCGCGGAGAAAACCAAGGAGTTACGATGAAAGATAAACGAATAACAATAACCGATGTCACCCCGCATTTTCATGATGGCATGACCATTATGTTCGGCGGTTTTATGGGGGTGGGCACCCCCGCGCGCCTGATCGAGGCATTGCTGGATTCCGGCGTGAAGGCGTTGACGCTTATCGGCAATGACACCGCATTTGTGGATACCGGGGTTGGCCCGTTGATAGCCAGCGGACGCGTGGCGAAAGTCATCGCCTCCCATATCGGCACCAATCCTGAAACCGGCAGGCGCATGATAGCCGGCGAGATCGAGGTAGAGCTGGTCCCCCAGGGCACCCTGATCGAGCGCATCCGCTGCGGCGGCGCCGGCCTCGGCGGCGTGCTGACCCCGACCGGCGTCGGCACCGTGGTGGAGGAGGGCAAACGCAAGATCACCCTGGACGGGGTGGACTACCTGCTGGAACTGCCGCTGCGCGCCGACCTGGCGCTGATACAGGCCCACACCGCCGATTACGGCGGCAACCTGACCTACCGGCTCACCGCCCGCAACTTTAATCCGCTGATTGCCCTGGCCGCCGATCGGGTGTTCGCCGAGGCCGACAGTATTGTCGCTATTGGCGCCCTGCCGCCGGAACATATCGTTACGCCGGGCGCGCTGGTCGACTACCTCGTTATTCCCCGGGAGATACAGGCATGAACGCCAAAGAACTCATTGCGCGCCGCGTGGCGCTGGAACTGAACGATGGTGATGTGGTGAACCTGGGCATCGGCCTGCCGACCCAGGTGGTGAATTATCTGCCGCGGCATATCGATATCACCTTGCAATCGGAAAACGGCTTTCTTGGCCTGGGCCCCGTGACCCGGCCGGACGCCAGCCTGGTGGACGCCGGCGGCAAACCCTGCGGCCTGGTGGCGGGCGGGGCGATGTTCGACAGCGCTTTCTCGTTCGCCCTGATACGCGGCGGCCATGTGGATGTCAGCGTGCTGGGCGGCCTGCAGGTCGATCAGCAGGGCAATCTCGCCAACTGGATGGTGCCGGGCAAAATGGTGCCTGGCATGGGCGGCGCCATGGATCTGGTGACCGGCGCGCGCAAGGTCATCATCGCCATGGAGCATAACGCCAAAGACGGCTCGGCGAAAATCATGCCGTTATGTACCCTGCCGCTGACGGCGAAAAACAAGGTCAGCGTGGTGGTGACCGAACTGGCGGTGTTTGTTTTCAGCCACGGTACGCTGGTGCTGAAAGAGTACGCGCCCGGGGTCCAACTTGAGACCATCCGCGCGCGAACCGCCGCGCAGTATCAGGTGGCCGCCGATGTCAAAGAGATGCCGATCGGCATGGCCGGGGCGGACTTATGATTGGAAAAATCGCGCGCGCCATGACGGTGGTGGTGAACCGTTACCTGCCCGATCCGCTGATCTTCGCCATGCTGCTGACCATTCTGATGTTTGGCATCGGGGTGGCCTTTACCCCGCATACGCCGCTGGACATGGTGCAGATGTGGGGTGACGGCTTCTGGAACCTGCTCGCCTTCGGCATGCAGATGGCCTTGATTATCGTCACCGGTCATGCCCTTGCCAGCTCGTCCCCGGTCAAACGCCTGCTGAAGGATATCGCCTCCCTGGCGAAAACCCCGACGCAGGGCGTGATGCTGGTGACGTTCTTCGGGCTGGTGGCCTGCGTCATCAACTGGGGGTTCGGCCTTATCGTCGGGGCGATGTTTGCCCGCGAAGTGGCGCGGCGGGTGCCGGGTTCCGACTACCCGCTGCTGATAGCCTGCGCCTATATCGGGTTTATGACCTGGGGCGGCGGCTTTTCGGGATCCATGCCGCTGCTGGCGGCGACGCCGGGCAATCCGGTGGAGCATATCGCCGGCATTATCCCGGTAAGCCATACCCTGCTGGCGGGGTATAACATTTTTATCATTCTGGCGCTGATTGTGGTACTGCCCTTCGTCACCCGCATGATGGTGCCGAAAGCCGGCCGGGTGATAACCATTGACCCGGCATTGCTGCAGGAAGAACCCGATTTCCAGAAAAAACTGGCCGCCGACGCCTCGATTGCCGAAAGGATGGAAGAAAGCCGGATCATGACCTTGATTATCAGCGCCATCGGCCTGTGCTATCTGGGCATGTATTTCTGGAAAAACGGCTTCAACCTGACTATCAACACCGTCAACCTGATGTTTCTGATTGGCGGATTATTGTTGCACAAAACCCCGATGGCCTATATGCGGGCCATTACCGCCGCCGCGCGCAGCACGGCCGGCATCCTGGTGCAGTTCCCGTTCTATGCCGGTATCCAGCTGATGATGGAGCATTCCGGCCTCGGCGGCATGATCACCCAGTTTTTTATCGACGTCGCCAATAAAGATACCTTCCCGATCATGACCTTCTTCAGCTCGGCGCTGATCAATTTCGCCGTGCCGTCGGGCGGTGGGCATTGGGTTATCCAGGGGCCGTTCGTGATCCCCGCCGCCAAGGCATTGGGCGCCGATCTGGGCAAAGCCACCATGGCGATAGCCTACGGCGAACAGTGGATGAACATGGCGCAACCCTTCTGGGCGCTGCCCGCCCTGGCCATCGCCGGTTTGGGCGTACGCGACATCATGGGCTATTGCGTCACCGCCCTGTTGTTCTCCTGTCCGATTTTTATTATCGGCCTCCTTCTGTTTTAAGGACAAAAATCATGGATAACGTGGTAATCGTCAGCGCCACCCGTACCGCGGTGGGCAGTTTTAACGGTTCGCTGGTCTCGACGCCGGCGGTGGATCTGGGCGCCCTGGTGATTCAGGCGGCCCTAGGCCGCGCCGGTATTGACGCGGATATGATTGATGAAGTGATCATGGGTAACGTGCTGCAGGCCGGGCTGGGACAGAACCCGGCGCGCCAGGCGGCGCTTAAAGGCGGTATCCCGTTTCGGGTCGGCGCGCTGACCGTCAATAAAGTGTGCGGTTCCGGTTTGAAAAGCGTGGCGCTGGCGGCGCAGGCCATCCGCGCCGGCGACGCCCGGGCGATTGTCGCCGGCGGAATGGAAAATATGAGCCTGGCGCCCTACCTACTGGGCAGCAGGGCGCGCTTGGGCTATCGGCTGGGCAACGACGAAGTGCGGGATGTGATCCTGCAGGACGGCCTGATGTGCGCCATGGCGGGTTATCATATGGGGATCACGGCGGAAAACGTGGCGACCGCGCATGGCATCAGCCGCGAGACGCAGGACGGTATCGCGCTGGCCTCGCAGCAAAAGGCCGTAGCCGCCATTGCCGCCGGCGCCTTTGCCCGGGAAATTACCCCGGTGGTGATTAAAAGCAAAAAAGGCGATCGGGTATTTGATACCGATGAACATCCACGGGCGGAAACCTCGCTGGAAAAGCTGGCCGGACTGCGTCCCGCCTTTAACCAGGACGGTACGGTAACGGCGGGCAACGCCTCGGGAATCAACGACGGCGCGGCCGCGCTGGTGGTGATGTCGGGGCGGATGGCGCACGACCTGGGGCTAACGCCCTTGGCGCGCATCCGTGGTTATGCCAGCGCCGGCGTCGATCCCGCGCTGATGGGCATGGGACCGGTGCCCGCCACCCTGGCGGCGCTGAAAAACAGCGCGGTGGCGTTGTCCGATATCGATTTGATCGAGGCCAACGAGGCGTTTGCCGCCCAGTTCGGCGCCGTGGGCCGCAGCCTGCAATGGGACCCGGAGAAAGTCAATGTCAACGGCGGCGCCATCGCGCTGGGCCACCCCATCGGCGCCAGCGGCGCCCGTATCCTGGTGACGCTGCTGTATGCCATGCAGGCCAGGGATAAAACCCTGGGATTGGCGACGTTGTGCATCGGCGGCGGGCAGGGGATTGCGATGGTAATCGAACGGCTGTAATTGAACGGCGGCCCCGCCGGCGCTGCCCGGCGGGCGAGAGGGGTATCCCAAACCGCGCCGCCAGGGGCGCCGGTTATTTTTCGTCGTGTCTTTTTTTATTCAGCTGGAGCAATTCATTGGCGCGAATCAATGATTTCGCCATGTCTTCTATCGACATTCTTTCATTCATCGCCAACTCACGTATTATCGTATAGGCGTCGATTTCATTAACGCCGCGCACGGTCGAGATAATCACCTTGGCCTGGCTGATAACGTCGGCGCTGCGTAATTTGGTGGAAAGTTTGTCCACGCGCCGGTGTAAATCCTTCCAGTCAAGATGATTATTAAATGCTATCACCAGGGTTGACAGTACGCCCATGGGCCGAATGGGACTGCTCATCAGCGTCTTGGCTCCCAAATGCAGCGCGGCGTCGATAACGGTGGGGTTTTCGTAATTGATGATGGCTATGACCGGGATATCCGTATGCTGCATCAGGTATTCGTCGGCTAAATATTCCATGCGCACCGCCCAGAATATCGCGTCTATATCGACAGGCACCTCTTTTATCGGCGGCCATAAAATCAGGCTCTGGCAACCGATACGGTGCAATTGCTCCGTGAGGATTTTCAGATCTTCATCATCGGGATGAAATATAGCAACTTTACAGTTCCTGATCCGTTTAAAAAAACGCAGGCTGGCGCTTTTGTTTTTCGCCCGGTTGAAAATTTTATTGGTCATCGTTATCAACCCCAGGCGGCGAGTAGTTGACAAAGTAAGGATCCGCATCCACCCCTTGGCTCACTTCTTTAAGGATGGAAAATTGGCCTTGATTATCAACCATGCCAATCTTGGGATACAATAACGTATGGTTATTATGCGGATTGATTTTTACCTTACCCTGGGGGGCGTCATATTCACTGTTGAGCAGATGTGGCAAGAGCTGACTGATATCATCGCTGTTGGATTTTTTCATGGCATTAGCAAATAAGTGTACCTGGAAATAGGCGGCTTCCCAGCACATATTCGGTTCAACAGTATAAAACCGGCTTTTTTTAAAACGGCTGATAATATCTTTATTACATTTAGAATCAATAGATTGAAAGTAGGGTGCTGAAGTAATATGCCCGGCCGCCACGCCACTTTTCATTTCTGATATTTCCGCTTCGCTGGTGGTTAGACTGGCTATCGGAATTTCATCCGGATGTAGGCCGACATCGTGGCAAGCCAAATAAAATTCCTGGGTACTTTTGCCAACCACCGTGGAAAAAATAAAATCAGGACGCGCCAATTTAATGTCTTGCACAATGCTGCGAAAATCTTCCCGGCCGGCATTAAGATCCATGTAACGTTCACTCACTACCGCCCCGCCCGGGAAATTAGTCATGAAGTCGCTCATAATACGATTTGATTCATAAGGATAAATATAATTACTGCCGACCATATAAACGCGAGTGCCATAATGACTGGCCATATAGTCAGCCAAAAAAAAACTGTTTTGATTAGGCGATGCGCCTGTGTAGATAATGTTATTTGAGAATTCGAATCCTTCATAGGGTGTGGGATAAAACAGTAATTTTTGCCATTTTTCGATAATGGGAATGACCGCCTTTCGCGTGCTTGACATATAACAGCCGAATATCACGTTCACCTGATCCCTTTTTATCAACTTTTCCGCATAGGCGGCAAACGCGTGAGGTGAACTGGCGGGGTCATAGTAAAAAGGTATAATTTCCCTGCCATTAACTCCTCCATTTTGGTTTATTTCATCAATGGCAAATAGTGTCCCTTCCATTTGCGAACGCTCAATTTTAGAAGTAAATCCCGTTGAGGAAAATAATACGCCAACCCTCACGGCATCGCTGTGTTTTTTTGTAGTCATTTGATCATTTCCTTGTTCATCGCCTACCAGGAACTTTGCTGAATAAATTGTCAGAATTTAATCTCCAACCGCGATGCCCTGTAGTTAAAAACAGAATTTAAAATAAAGCAACAAGCTTGTGAATCATATTAACTTATACTTCTCCGCTCATGAAATGCGTGATAAATCCTCCTTCATCCTGCCAAACCCGCCATGATTTTCATTTTCTTCAGCATATAAATTCAATATGATTATTTTTTGTGATATTTAAGTCTGATAATGATTTTTTTTGCCCTATAAGAAAAAGATCTTCTAGGCCATCCTTTATGTAACTATCTTAATATTAAAGGAAATTTAAAAAACGCTATATTCATAATGCCTAAAATCAACAGGTTAAAAAAATTGGTCTTATGTTGCCGGGGTGTTGACTTCAGCCATCCTGATGATTAAGGTTTAACCATGTTATCGCCCAGATGGCCGATATCACTCCAGGCAAGAGAGCCTCCAAAAATGCGTTCAACCACGCATTTCAGGAGGCTCTTTTTTTTTGCCTTGATGGAATATAACGCCCGTCGGTTTGCCGCCGGCCAGGCTGCCGACGTGCCGATGGAACGCGCTGGTCAGCGAGGGCGGGTAACGTTTTCGCCGGGCTGAAATGTCACACAGAGATGAGGTGTAATGTATGCCATCAACGATTGGGATTGATTTATTACGCGGCAGGCCGGTCCCGGCTATCGGCAGCACCGACGCCAAACTGCGCCAGCGCAAATTGGATGCGTTAACCCGGGGCATACATCGTATCAGCGATGATGAGGCGATTCCCTACAGTGTCCATCTGGTGTGTATCGGCGCGGCGGCAAACCCGTTTTTGCGTCAGTTTATCCGCCAGATGCCCGACACGCTTTTAGATCATGAACAGTCGCGTCTCAGCATTCTGTCGGTGGATATGGCCGGAGAGTCCGGCGCTGGGCTGCCCGCCTTGCCCGCGGCCCTGGACCGCAAAAAATACTTTTATGAATCATTGTCAATCGAACGCGGTAACCCCGACGCGCTGGGCGATTTTTTCAGCCGGCACGCCGCGCAGCTCCAACTGGAATATCCCCTGATACCCAGCCCGGAGACATTCTCTCCCTGGCTGACGCAAGCGGAGCGACACGCGCCGGATAAGGGCCCCCTGCGCCGCGCTTATGTCAAGGCCATGTACAGCCGGGCCTATTATCACGGTGAACGGCCCGCCTGGCATGCGTTGAAAAGATTCAGCCGCAGCGTCGGACAGACTGAAACAGAATCGGTGGTCTGCATTGTGTTTTCCCTGGCCGATGCGGTCGGTAGCGCCATGGCGCTGGATCTCAGCCGGCATTTATCCACCGTGCGTTTTGGCCGGCGGATCCTGGTGACCGGCATCGGCATTGCACCGTCCCCGGCGGCGGAGGAGGATTGGGCGACGGCGAATGTGTATACCGCATTAAATGAACTGGAATGCCTGTGTAATGAGGAGCTGAACCAGAGCCTGACGCCGGCATGCGGCGAATTATTCAAAAATCCTTTTACCGCCGGTTTCCTGATGGTGCCGGACCTGGATATGGACACACCGGAAGAGGGAATGCTGTATAAGGCGTTATCCACTTTGTTGCAGGATCGTGCCGGGGCAGGGTTGTGGGAAATACTGCGGCAGCTTAACTGGCTGGCGGCGCCATTAACGCAACATTCCGCCGCGCGCACCCCGTGGGGCGGCCGCTGGCTGCATGTTTTGGTTATGCTGGCGGTAAAAGATGCCTCCCCGGCAGCCGCGTTGAACACACGGCTCGGTATAATCGATGGTTATGAACCGGCTTTTATTGAACTGGTAAGCGCGCGTTTCAGTAAAAAAGAGGCCGAACAACTCACCCGTGCCATCCGCCAGGCTTTCGGCGATGAGATTGTGGTAAATCATTACGCGGCCGGGACGGCTAAAGCGCTACGGTTTGTCCTGCCGTGCCTGGCGAAAAGCGACCTGCGGCTGTTTGCGCGGGCCAAAGCGCGTTATGACGCCTGCAGCCAACATGAAAAACGGCTTTGCCATGCCTTATTGCTCGAACAAGGTTTGCTGCTTTGCGAGCCTTCCGACACGCAGACCGGCGTGGCCGCCCGCAATATCACCACGGGCAAACGGTGGATAAATCTGCCGTACCCGGCCATCCGGGGCGAAATATAAAGGAGTCCGCCATGCCGCTTAGCTGGAACGATGTGATCAAGAAATACGGTGACGGTTATCAGGTTCCCACTATTGTGGGCGACAAATTTCTGCATATCGAGAAAGTCGATAATAAGGCTATTACCATCTCATCACCTATTTGGCGTACACAATTGCACAGGGAAAACCTGGAAAAAGGCGTCAGGTTAATAGAGGAAGGTATTATATCCCCTGACCCGGGGTTATTTGTCGAAGACTATATCTTATATGTCGCCAATGAGCGGGCAACCTCGGTTGCGCATATTTTACGAGATCTAGGATTTTTGGATAAAACCGAAACATTTTCTATTCGCTGTTGAATCCTTTGTTATTAAGTTGGGTCTTTATACCGCATATTCGGCCGAATATGCGTAATGTTACTCATGTATCCCAGGAGAATATAAAATGACAGCTTCTTTATATAACAGCGCTACCGGTGTCCAGGCTCCGCACTGCTTGCATGCCATCGGTATTGGCAGGACCGGCATTGCGTATGTGGAAGCCTTGCTGCGCACCGGTGAAGTCGAGGATTTACTGGAGGATCCGCGCGCCCGCTTTGCCGCCATGGTGGTTGATATCGGCGACCAGGATATCCATATCGTTAAGGATTACGCCGGCGCATTGGTAAAACGCCTTGAGGAACGCGGCATTCCCGCTTCGCGCTTTCAATTTCAGGCTATTGTGCTGGAGATGAAGGATACGGAAAGCTATTTTTCGGGTATGAATCGCACGCGGGAATACCTGAAGCTGGAATATCCGCGTTATTACTGGAATCCGAACTACGAATCCTATGTGCCGCATGACACCAAATTCCCCAAGCCGGGCGAGCACTTCCCGCGATCCATCGCCAAGGGGTTATACGCCAATGCCTATTATGATGGCGACCGTCCCATGCATAAAGCATTGGACCAATTCGTCAGCCATATTGAAGAGGCAACCCTGCCTTCCATGATCACCGTGTCTTTCAGCCTGGCGGGGGGAACCGGCAGCGGGATCGTGGTGGACCTGGCGCGTCATCTGGCGACGGTAAAGCTGGGGCGCCGCATGCCGGTGATAGGCGTCGGCCAGTTGCCCCACAGCGGCGATCCGGCGCTTTATAAGGAAAGTCCCGGGCTGTACACCACGCTTAATGAACTCGATTGCATGCTCGATGACGATAAAAATGCGGGCGTGACCACGGTCTGGGGTGATCTGTACCGGAGCCCCTTTACCGGCGGGTTCTTTGTGGTAAATCCGGAGCAAAGCTGGCAGCGGCTGTCTTCCTATACCGATACCGGCAATCAAAAGGTGCGCCATGAGTTTAAACAACTGGTGACCAACCGTTTTGTCGCCGATTCTTTTATGCGCTTCGCGGTGCTTGACAAGAGCCGGGTGCTGTTTCGTTCTTTACGTCCGACCGGCTTCACCGGCGCGCCGCATGAAACCATCAGTTCCAAATCCCGCAACTGGACGTTGTTTAACGTCGCCAAGCTAACCCATCCCGGGGTACAGGTGCTCCCTGGCCAAAGCGGCGATGTCTGGGATGAAACCCTGGCGCAGTGGACCAAATTCATCGCGACTTTTGACGGCTTGGCGGACAGTTTCGAAACCGATTTTGCCGAACTGCACATCCATTGTTCCCGCGATATGAACCTGGAAAAGCTGACGCACAACGTCAAGGAAGCTATTACCGGCAACTATCTGATGGACACCGGCTCGTCGTTGCAAGTCTATCATTACGAATTTTTCGATGCCCTGACGTCTTACTGCAATGTGATTTTACCCGGGGTGGCAAAAACCGATCTGGCCGCGTTCTGGAATAGCCAAAAGAATTACGATGCGCTCAACTGGAAGGCAAAGCTGGCTGAACATGCCTGGCTTATCGATCTCGGACCGATGATTTCCGAGCCCGCCATTCGTTTTAAAGGCATGGCTGGCGAATGTATCTGGGGATGCGCTTGCTGGGTGGTGGTGCCCTACGATCAGCTGCGGGGCGATGTGTTGCCGCCGGCCAACCGTAAAGTGATTCGTGAGGACGCGATCCGGAAAATGACGGAAACGGTGGTCGCCACGCCGCAATAATAATCCGCTCTTCCAGGATGCATTTTTCATCATCAGGGTTGCCGACATAAAGGTCAGCAGCAACAGGAGCTATTATGATTAATGAACGACATATCGCCATAACCGTGATTACCGGCTATTTAGGTTCCGGAAAAACGACTTTGTTAAATCATATGCTTTCGCAAAATGAAGGCGCTAAAATTGCGGTCATCGTCAATGAATTCGGTGAAATGAGCATTGACGCAAAACTGTTGGTCACACATAGCGATGAGCAGCTGATTGAATTTAATAACGGCTGTTTATGCTGCACGGTGCGCGGTGACCTGATAGAAACCATTGATCAGCTGATGCGGCGTTCGGATGATATTGAATATATATTTATCGAAACCACCGGTCTTGCCGATCCGGCACCGGTGGCGTCCACTTTTTTTGTCTCCGATGAGATAAGCCGCCATACCCAGCTGGACGCGTTTATTTCGGTGGTGGATGCGGTAAATATTGATAAAAACCTTGCAGGCAGTATGGAAGCAAAAGAGCAAGTTGCTTTTGCCGATATTATCATCCTGAATAAAGCCGATCTGGTTACGCCAGAAAGGCTTCATCAGGTCAAGCAGCGTATTCGTTCAATCAATCCCATCGCCCGGATTCACGTTAGTGAATATGGCGGGGTTGATTTGACCAAACTGATCAATACCCGTGGTTTTAGTTTGACGGAAAAATTGAAAATTGAGCCTGATTTATTAACCGATCATGCCCATGAGCATGACCCCTCTATTTCCACCCTGGTGCTACGGGAACGCTCACCGCTGGATATTAACCGTTTCATGGCATGGATGACCGCATTACTCGAGGTGGATGGCGATAAAATGCTTCGGACCAAAGGTCTTCTGAATGCCAAGGGGTTTGCGCAACCGGTGGTATTTCAAAGCGTGCGCATGCTTACCGCGCTAGACCATCTCGATGCCTGGACGGGGGATGCCGTGCAGGAAAGCGAACTGGTGGTGATTGGCAGGGATCTTGATCCCGAGATGCTGAAAGCTGAATTTTCCCATTGCGTTTATCTCCCCCGGAACGGAGTGAATATATCATGACTGAATTAAACCTACAGCTATCAAGTTTACTGATCATGTTTGCCCTGGGATTAAGGCATGGTCTTGATCCCGATCATATCGCCTGTATTGACGGCCTGACCTGGCATTCCATCAAACATAAGCACGCCCATGCCAAATGGGTGGGGACATTGTTTGCCATCGGCCATGGCGGGCTGGTGACCGGCATAGCCATTTTTGTCAGCTATTTTACGCAAACCTTTACCTTGCCCCCGGCGGTGCGTTTTTCCCTTGATTGGCTGCCGACGTTAATGCTGCTTGCCATTGGCGTGACAAATTTATGGACGCTTATGAACAGCGCGCATTACCGCCCGGTCGGCTGGAAAATGAAATTGTTCCCTACCAGATTATTAAAACAGTCCAATCCGCTGTCCATTATCCTGGTCGGGGTCATATTCGCCGCGGTATTCGATACGGCGACGCAGGCGGCGGCCTGGGGGTATGTTGCCAGCAACACCAGTCAACATTGGCAGACGGTGTATGCGGCGGTGATGGGATGCGTATTTACCACCGGCATGATGATAACAGATACCCTGGACGGCAGAATTGTTAACCGGCTGAGCCGGCAAACGGAGTCAATGCAGACAAAAACCGTTTGGCGCAATAGCCTGGGCTACCTGATTGTATTTATGTCCTTCTTTGTGGCTGTTTATAATATCACGGTCGAATTTAATCCCGGCATTGCTTTTAATGAGCTGGTATTCACTATGATCGGGGCGGGGTTTGTTATTTTAATGCTGCTGTTTTTAGTCTTTCATTATTTTCGCAATAAAAAGTACGGCCATAAAAAATCCATGGATACGTTGGCATAGAGTATTATTATTCTATTTCACATCGCAACGATGTATGGATAACCTTTTTCTTAAATACGTGTAAGGAGTTATTATGCGCCATGGTGATATTTCCAGTAGCCCGACCAGTGTCGGGGTCGCGGTTGTAAACTACAAAATCCCGCGTCTGCATTCCCGGGAGGAAGTCATGGAGAATGCGCGAAAAATAGCGGATGTCGTAAAAGGCGTTAAATCAGGCCTGCCGGGATTGGACTTAATTATTTTCCCCGAGTACAGCACCATGGGCATTATGTACGATCCGGACGAAATGATGATGACGGCGTCGACCATTCCCGGTGACGAAACGGCGGTTTTTTCGGCGGCGTGCCGCGAGGCCAAGGTGTGGGGCGTATTTTCCATTACCGGCGAGCGGCATGAGGAGCATCCGAATAAAGTCCCCTACAATACCCTGATCCTGATTAACAGCCAGGGCGAGATTGTCCAGAAATACCGTAAAATCCTGCCGTGGGTCCCGGTTGAAGGTTGGTATCCGGGTGACACCACCCATGTGGTCGCGGGGCCGAAAGGGATCAATATCAGCCTTATCATCTGCGATGACGGTAATTATCCGGAAATATGGCGTGACTGCGCCATGAAGGGCGCCGAGTTGATTGTCAGGTGCCAGGGCTATATGTATCCGGCGAAAGACCAGCAGGTGCTGATTTCCAAAGCCATGGCCTGGGCGAATAACTGCTATGTCGCGGTGGCGAACTGCACCGGCTTCGACGGCGTTTATACCTATTTCGGCCATTCCGCCATTATCGGATTTGACGGCCATACGCTGGGCGAATGCGGCGAGGAGGAAATGGGCATCCAGTATGCCCAACTGTCGATACCTGAAATCCGCGATGCGCGTAAATACGATCAGTCGCAGAACCATCTGTTTAAACTGCTCCATCGGGGCTATACCGGCGTCTATCATTCGGGCGATGGCGAAAAGGGCATTGCCGAATGTCCGTTTGATTTCTACCGCACCTGGGTGCTTGATGCGAAAAAAGCGCAGGAAAACGTGGAGCGCATCACCCGCGGCACCATCGGCGTGGCGGAATGTCCTTATGGGGATTTGCCGCATGATGCCGTCGGCGGCAAACGCTGAGTCGCCAGCGTTTGCCGGCGGTAAAGCGCACCATTCATCCCGCTTAAGGAAACTTAAGCGGGCATGGTCATGCGCTTTAATCCCGCCTCATCAGCAGGGCCAGGACAAATATCGCGCCGACGCCGGCGGTGATAATGCCGATGGGCAGTTCCTGCGGCGCCAGCAGGCTGCGGCTGAGTAAATCCCCCGCCGACATCAGCAACGCGCCCAGCACCGCCACCATGGGCAATAAACACCGGTGGCGCACCCCCGCCAGCGGCCTCGCCAGATGCGGCACCATCAGGCCGATAAACCCGATGACGCCGGTCAGGGCGACAAACAGCGCCGTGGCGAACGCGCAGCATAAAAACACTTCGATGCGCAAAACCGTGACGTTGATGCCCATCGACACCGCGCTCTGTTCCCCGGCCAGCAGGGCGTCCAGCGCCCGCCAGCGCAGGGCGGCCAGCGCCCCCAGCAGGCAAAGTCCCGCCAGGGCAAAACCGATGTTGTCCCACCGGGCCAGTCCCAGCCCGCCCAGGGACCAGAACAGGATGGAACTGGCCGCCCGCTGGTCGCCCGAAAACACCAGGAAGTTGGTGAGGGCGCCGAACAGGAACGATACCGCCAGGCCGGCGAGCACCAGACGCGCCGCGCCGCGCGACTTTTGCTGTAAAAACAGCAGGATGACGGCCAGAGCCGATACCACGCCGCCCGCAAAGGCCGCCACCGGCAATGCCCAGTCCCCCAGCCGATCGCCCAGGCGGGTCATGACGGCCACCGCGCCGGCGGAGGCGCCGGAGGAGAGACCGAACAAAAAGGGATCGGCCAGATCGTTGCGGGTGGTGGTTTGCAGTAACGCGCCGACCATGGCCAGGCCGGCGCCGGTCAACATCGCCAGCAGGCTCCTGGGCAGGCGGATCTCCAGTACGATCCGCGCCGCCATTGGTTCGGCCGGTCGGGTGCCGAAACCCAGGGCCGACAGTATTTCATCCGGCGTGAGCGAGGTGCTGCCAAACACCACATTGGCCATCCCCATCAGCACCAGGGCCAGCAATGCCACGGTGATGATGAGCGCAAATCCACCGCCCCGCTGCTTCATGAAACGCTATCCCTCATTAAATGCCATCCCTCATTAAACGCTTTCCCGCATAAAACGGCCTTATTTACCGGAAACTGTCCGGATACAGCGCCCGGGCCAGTTGGCCGATGGCCTCGATGTTGGCCGGTCCCGGCGTCAGCTGGGCATACTGCAATTTCAGGTAACGATGGTTCATCACCGCCGGGGTGTGTTTCATCAAGGGGTGGCGCTCGAGGAAGTCTTGCAGCGACTGCGCGCCGCCGCCCGTCTGGTAATCCAGCAAGATGATCAGATCCGGTTCGGCGGTGGCCACGCTCTCCCAGGAGGTGGTGCCCCAGTTGGTGTCCAGCATATCCATGACATTGCGCCCGCCCGCGGCCTCGATAAGCGCCGTGGGCATGGCATAACGACCGCTGGTGAACGGTTTATCCTCGCCGGAATCATACACAAACACCTTTAGCGGCGGGTGTTGGCCGATTTTTTGCCGCAGCGCGGCTATCTGCGCTTGCCAGCCGTCGATAAGCGCCTGCGCCCGTTCCGCCTGGCCGAAAATCTTGCCCAGGTTCAGCATATCGCCGTACAGCAGATCCATGGTGGCCTTCTGTTTTTGCTGGCCGATATGCACGCAGCTTTCGGTCAATACCAGCGTCGGCACGCCAAAACGGGCCAGCGATTGCGGCGTCACCTCGCCGCCGACTTTCATGCCGTAGTTCCAGCCGGCAAAAAAGAAATCGGGATTGACCGCCAGCAGATTTTCCAGGGTCGGGTATTTGGGCGCCAGTTCCGGGATGCCGCCGAGTTGGCGGGTGAATTCCGGCGTGGCCTTATACCAGCCGGTGATACCCGTTACGCCGCGCATATGGGATTGCAATCCCAGGGCAAACGCCATTTCCGTCATGTTCAGATCGTGGATTACCGCGCGCTGCGGCGCCTGGGTAAAGGTCAAGGGCTGCCCGCAGCTGGAGACCGTAACCGGGAAACCCGAGGCCTGGGCCGAGGTTGCCAGCAAACACAATACCACCGACAGCAGATATTTTTTCGGACATTTTTTCACGGATAACCCTCCTTAGGTCAACAACGCCGTCACGTGCGTAACGATGCTTCGAAAATGCGTAAAGGCAGCCCGGTGGCGGGATGCGGCACGGTAAAACTGCGCATGCCGAACACCGGTTCGATACACGTGGATATCAGCGCCCGTTCCGGGATGTCGCAGCACACCAGGCGACCTTGCTGCAGTACCGCCACCCGGTCGGCAAAGGTTTCAATCAGGGTGAGGTCATGCAGCACGGCGATAGTGGCGATGCCGCGCGCGCGCACCAGGCCGAGTAATTGGGTCCGTGCCAGCGGATCGAGATGATTGGTCGGTTCGTCAAGCAACAGCACCCGGGGCGTTTGCGCGAACGCGCGCGCCAGCCCGGCCCGCTGAAGCTCGCCGCCCGACAAGGTGCCCAGCAATCGGCGGCGCAGCGCCGGCAGGCCGGTGTCCTCGATGGCCTGGTCAATGATTTCCTGATGCCGCCGCGCGCTAAACTCCGCATGATGCGGCAGTCGTCCCAGCCCGACGTATTCGGCAACCGAAAGCCGCAGGTCGGGCATGTCGTTTTGCGCCATCAGCGCTATGCCCTGGGCGCGCTCCCGCCTGGACAGGCTGTCCAAGGGCCGGCTGTCGAGCAGGATAGTACCCGACGCCGGCGTGATTTCGCCGATAATAGCGCGCAGCAGCGTGGATTTACCGCTGCCGTTGGGGCCTATCACCGCCAGGCATTGATGATTACCAAGCGTCAGGCTGACCGCCTTAAGCAGCGCCGGGCGGCCATGGGCGCCGGCGGTAATCCCTTTAATCTCCAGCAACGGCGGGTCCGAGTTTAAATGTGATGTTATAACATTATACATAAATATTTTTCTTTAGGTGAAAAATTAACGGGCGGCAGGCATAACCGCGGATTTGGCTCCCCCTCGTCCGGCGCCTTAGCGCATCATTCGCCGGTATTGCCCGTCATCAGCCCGACCATTTGGCCTTCATCCAGTTTGTCGCGCGGCAAATCGGCCACGATGCGGCCACGATACATAACCAGACAGCGGTCGACCAGCGTTTGCAGTTCGGCCAGGTCTGTTGAGTAGATCAACACCGCGCCGCCGTTGTCGACAAACGCCTTGATGGCCTGATAGATCACTTCTTTGGTGCCCACATCCACGCCGCGCGTGGGATCAAACAGCAGCAGCGTGCTGGCGCCGGTCAGCAGGGCGCGGGCAATCAAGGCTTTCTGCTGGTTGCCGCCGGAAAGGGCGCTGATTTTAAATGAGAGATAGCGCTCATCAAGCTCCACCCGCGGCGCCACGCTTTTGACCGCCCGGCGCTCCTTGTCCCGGCGGATAAACCCGAGCCGGCTTAAATGATGCAGCATGGATTGCGTGATATTGGCGCCGGCCGACAGGGTAGGGAAAATCCCTTCGCTTTTGCGGTCCTCCGGCACGAATGCCACGCCGCCGTGTATCCCCAGCGCATGGCGGGGGCTGCGCAATATCACTTCGCGGTCGCGCAGCAGCATTTGTCCCGCGTCGTGGCGCATCAGGCCTGCCAGAGTGCGGAACAGCTCCCGTTGTCCCTGGCCTTCCAGTCCCGCCACGCCAAGAATTTCCCCGCGCCGCAGTTCAAAAGAAATATCGCTGAAATTTTGCCCGCCCAGATCGTTGGCCGTCAGCGCGGCGCCCGGCGGGTGCGACGGCGAGGGGCGTCCGCGCGCCTGTGCGTGCGTCGAGCGGCGTCCCACCATCATCTCGAAAATGTCCGCGTTGGTCACCCGCTTCAGATCCACCGTCGAGATGGTTTTACCGCTGCGCAGCACCATGGCATGGCTGGCGATTTCACGGATTTCCGCCAGACGGTGCGAGATATAGAGCACCGCGGTGCCCTGGGCGGTGAGACGGCGTATCAGCCTGAACAGCCAGTCCACATCGGCCAGGGCGCCGGTGGGCTCATCCAGCAACAGCAGCCTGGGACGGTAATGCATGGCGCGAACGATTTCCACCCGCTGGCGCGCGGCCAGGGAGAGCGTGTCGACGCAGGCATGCGGCGAGATGTCCTGTACGCCGTGATCGGCTAAAATCGCTTCGGCGCGGCGCGTCATCTGTTTTGGCGAAGTGATGATAAGCTGTTGTTTCAGGGAGCGCGGCAGGAAAAAATTCTGCGCGACGCTGAGATTGGGCAACAGGCTGAGCTCCTGGAACGCGGTGCTGACGCCGATATGACGGGCCTGGAGCAGGGAGCGCGGCGCATAATTTTGTCCTTCCAGGGTCATGATGCCGGTATTGGGCGTCACCACCCCCGAGAGAATTTTCACCAGCGTGGATTTTCCGGCGCCGTTTTCCCCCAGGATCGCCTGTACCTGCCCGGGTTCGATAGTCAATGAGACGCTTTCCAGCGCCACGGTGGCGCCATAGGATTTTGATACCGAGGTCAGGCGCATGCCTTGCGTGCCCGCGGCTGCTTGGGGTAGGGACTGTTGCATGGATTGCGGTCTCCTGTCCCGATGGCGCGCGGCCATCGGGTAAATGGTCTGAGTTTGCCGGCCGGCGCGTTAGGGTTTCACCGTCGGCTGGACTTTGGTCAGCTTGTACTGGTCCGGCGCCGCCTGACAGCGTTCGCAGTTGATACCCGGTTCATCCGCGGCTTTGGTGATTTCCGCCGGCAGGGGCTGGATGGTCGTGCCCGGTGTGGCGATGCCCTTGAGCGCCGAATCCAGGGTGATTTCCGGCAGGAAAACCGGGTGGTAGATCTCGGTCGAGAAACCTTCCGGCACCAGATTGGCCGCGAACACATTACACCCGTCGGCAATGACGCCGCCCTGGCACAGCTTCATTTGGTCGGCGGCGACCCAGGGGAGCGGATACTCGATATTGGTCGGCTCCAGTTTGCGTTTACCGGTCAAGACTTCCATCATCAGCTTGAACGCGTAGCCGGCGGTGGCGGGGGGGGAACCGGCGGAGACGCCGGTCAGACCGCGCTTGCGGTAGTCGTCATTGAGGAATCCGAGACGAAAGCCGTTCATGTTTTCCCCCATGATGGGCATCATCCGGCCTTTACGGTCGGCGACGGCGTTTAATACGCCGGCTTCGCCCAGTTCAGACCAAATACCGTCCACGTCCGGATGGGCCGCCAGGGCCTTGGCGGTTTCCCGCTGGCTGATGCGGTCGTCCCAATAGCCATAGTATTCCGAGACCACGGAAATTCCCGGATACTGTTTAAATATATGCATGGCGCCGTCGAAATGGCGTTTATCCACCGAGGTACCGGGTACGCCGCGATTCATAAATATCTTTCCCTTGCCGCCCAGATCGTTTACTAATTGCTGGGCCATATTTTCGCCGGCGCCGGCTGAAATATAGCTGATGTTATAGGCGCATTTTTCCGTTACCGTGGAATCAAACATGAAAAACTTAACGCCCTGGCTGCAGCCGCGCCGAATCACGCGGTTCAAGGCGGTGGGTGAAATGGGGAAACTGATGATGCCGTCCGCTTTGGCGGCAATCATGCTTTCATAAGCCGATATTTGCGCCTGTGGGTCGGTACCGGAAATAACTTCCTGCAAATCCACTATTTTGTCATAAGGCGGTGTTTTCGCCAGAGACTTGATAATATTCGCCGTCTCGCTCATCCAATTATTTCCGCTATAACTCAAGCTCAGGAATATTTTATATTTTTTTGGTGCATCTTCCGCCTGCGCCGCCGAAAAATAACCTGATAATCCTATTAAAACCACGGCCGCGGCCGCACATCTTTTAAGACGTGTTTGCATTGACATATTCACTCCCAATCGGCTTGTTAAGTTGAGTTCAACTATTCGGTGTAAATTAACGTTTAAACAGTGTCCTGGCCTTTCCTGATAATAAGATGAATGAATGCGCCGAACCGGACTGGCATAACAGGGCGACGGTAATAATCGCGCCTGAGACGATCAGTCGCCAGCCCTGGCCGAGGCTGGTGGCGGCAATCACCGAGTCCACGGTCATCAAAAACAGCGATCCGGCGATGGTGCCGATAAAAGAGCCTTTGCCGCCCAATATCGAGGAGCCGCCCACCACCACCGCGGCAATGGAGGGCAGCAGGTAAGGGTCGCCCATGCGCAGGGTGGCGCCGTCCGAATAGCCGGTGAGCAGCGCGCCGCCCAGAGCCGCGCATAAGGCGCTCAGGGCATAGGCGGCCACGGTGGCCGCGCCGACCGGGATGCCGCCGACCCTGGCCGCGCCCGGGCTGCCTCCCAGCGCGTACAGGTTGCGTCCGAACACCGTGCGCGTCTGGACCGCGATGCCCAGCACGCTGAAAACCACGGTGAACACAACGATGCAGGGGACGCCGAAGACGCTGCCCTTGACGAGGTCAGCCAGCAGTTCGGGCGATGCGCCAAGGGTGCTGCCGCCGGTGGCGCCAAGCGCCAGCGACGCGACGATGATGCCGGTGCCCATGGTCATGATAAACGGCGGAATGCGCAGCAGCTGGACCCCCAGGCCGCTGAGGGCGCCGATGGCCGCGGCGGACAGCAGGATCAGCGGCAGCATATAGGCGATATTGTCGCCGTTGGCGCCTATCATGCCCGCCGACATGACGCCGCCGTACATAAAAAGCGACGCCACCGACAGATCCATGCCGCCGGACAGGATGACCAACCCCTGGCCGAACGATACCACCAGCAAAAAGGAGCCGAGGGTGACGATCATCAGGACCTGCGACCAGGAGCCCAGGGACGGGCTTATCAGGCGGGACGCCAGGATCATTATCACCGTCAGGCCAAGTAGCAATACCGGCGCGACCGACTCGGGACTCATGCGCGCGTTGGCGCGCCGGTCGAGACGTGCGGCTTCCGGCGCCGCCAGGGAGATTTTGCTCATAAATGCGCTCCTGTGCGCGGCGAACGGTTAAGTATCTTCTCGCACAGGATGGACAGCACCAGCAGTACGCCCTGGAAGAAGCCGATATAAAACGATGAGACGCCAAGGGCGAACAGCATTTTTTGCATTAACAGCAACACCGCCGCGCCCACCATCGAGCCGAACGCGCCGCCGCGCCCGCCGGCCAGGCTGGTGCCGCCCAGCGCCACCGAGGCGAAGGAAAGCAACAGAAAGGGCAGGCCGGAGTTGGGATCGCCGGTGGCGGTCTGGGCGCTAAGCATAAATCCCGCCGCGCCGTAGAAGCAGCCGGCCAGGATAAACGCCTTGCAGCGCATCCACTTGACGGCGATGCCGGACAGCGCGGCGGCGGTTTCATCGGCGCCCACCGCATAAAAGGCGACGCCGGTGTCGGTACGCTTGATAAGCAGCCAGACCAGGGCAAAAAACGCCAGCACCAGGGCGGACACCGGCAGGCTTTGCCACAGCATGCCCGTCAGGCC